>JBAUVS010000508.1:0-3207 GCA_049583345.1 Woeseiaceae bacterium | reverse complement strand
CTGCCGCATCGACCGCGTTGCCGCCATCGGCCAGGATGCGGGCGCCGACCCGCGCCGCGGTCTCGTCCTGCGCCGCCACCATGCCGGTCCGGCTGTAGGCGGGAAAATGTATGGCACTGTCGTCCGGCGGCGGCGAACCCGCAGCCTGCACGAGGACGCAGGACGTCAGCAGAAATGCGGCCAGTACGACCCGAAAACGCATGCAGTTCCGGCTCCGGTTACGGCAGAGTGGACTTCAGTATGAAGAAGATCACGATCGCAAGGAAGGCACCGGCGGGAATCGTGATGATCCAGGAGATGATGATGCGGCTCACGACACGGAGGTCGATCGCCTCGATGCCCCGGGCAGCGCCGACGCCGAGCACCGCGCCGACCAGCGTGTGCGTCGTCGAGATCGGCAGCCCCGTCCCGGACGCGATGACGATCGTCGACGCCGCGGCGATCTCCGCGGCGAAGCCGCGGCTCGGAGTGAGCTGGGTGATCTTCTGTCCGACCGTGAAGATCACGTGCCGGCCGAAAGTGGCCAGCCCGATCACGATGCCGGCGCCACCGAGCACGAGCACCCAGACGGGCACCGCGGACCTGGCCGACACGACGCCCGATTGCGCGACGCCGACTACCGCGGCCAGCGGCCCGATGGCATTGGCGACGTCGTTGGAGCCGTGCGCGAACGCCATGCCGCAGGCCGTCACGACCATCAACACGCCGAACACGCGCTCGACCGTGTAGAAGTGCTGCTTCTTCTCCAGCTTCGGGTCCGGCTTGATGCGCCGGATGACGATGGCACCGACGATCGCGATTCCGAGCGCGATCGCGATCGCCAGCATGTAGCTCTCGCCGGTGCCGATCTTCAGGCCGACGTGCGAGAGGCCCTTCAGGATCGTCACCAGGGTGATCGTGAACGCGGCGAGGAACATGTAGACCGGAACGTAGCGCTTGGCTTTCTCCAGCGGGTCATCCTGCCGCAAGATCAGCCACAGGACGCTGCTGTAGATCAGGTAGGCAATGAACCCGGCAAGGATCGGCGAAACGATCCAGGACAGGACGATCGTCCCGACCTGGTTCCAGTGCACGGCATCGAAACCGATGCCGACCGCGGCAAAACCGACGAGCGCACCGACGATCGAATGCGTCGTCGACACCGGCCAACCCTTTTTCGACGACAGCAGCAGCCAGATCGCCGCGGCCAGGAGCGAGGCGAGCATGCCGTAGATCATGAGCTCCGGCGAGTCGGCGAGCAGCTCCGAATCCACGATGCCCGTGCGTATCGTCGAGGTGACGGCTCCGCCGGCGAGCACGGCGCCCAGGAACTCGAAGATCGACGCAACGACGATCGCCTGCCGGATCGTCAGCGCCTTCGAGCCGACCGAGGTCGCCATCGCGTTCGCGACGTCGTTCGCACCGATGCCCCAGGCCATGAAGCCGCCGAACAATGCGGCGAGCACGATGTAGACGATCTCTGCATCCATGAATCCGTCCCCACGGGGCCCCTAAGGGCCGATTTCGTTATTGTTTTTCGTCAGTGCGAGAGCAGTAGTTCGAGTCGGCGGCCGACGCGTTCTGCCATGTCGGCGATCTCTCCGATGAGGTTGATGACCTGGTACATGAACACGGCATCGACGGGGTTGAGCTTGTCCTCGATCTTGAACAGCGACGCGCGCAGGGCGGCCTGCCTTTCGTCCGTGTCGGTCTCGATCCGGTCCAGCTCCTCGATCAGGCCGGAGACGAGTTCGACTTCGGCACCGCGGAAGCCGGCGGTGAACAACTCGTCGAGTTCGCGCACACTTTTGCGGGCCTGCTTTGCCGCATCGATGTTGCGATCGACGAATTCGAGGAATTCCTCGGCGATCGTATCGGGGATCTTCATCTTGCGCCCGAGGACCAGGCCGGACACGTCCTTCGCCCTGTTGGCGATCTTGTCCTGCACGAGCAGCAATTCGAGAATGTCTTCTCGCGGCACCGGCATGAACAGGCTCTTCGGCAGGTGCAGGCGGATTTCCTTTTTCAGTTCGTCCGCCTCGTGTTCGAGCGCTTCGATCTCCGCACGTACCTCGGCGGCCTTCTTCCACTTGCCATCGATCGCCGCGGAGAGGAAGTCGTGCAGCTGCTTCGCGCAGCGATACACGATGTCGATATGCCGCTCGAGCGGCATCACCGGTGACGAGCCTAGGATATTCGCCAGCACGTTGCTCATTGCGGACTCCTGAACTGCGCGGGCCACCTCCGGATGCGGCGGCTCAGCGAAGTGGCGACGATGGTATCACAGCATTATCGACGGTCCATTCGGGATGCCCGCAAGCCGCGTTTTGACCGCGCGTGACCGGCCGTGGCAAGCTTCGACAGCCGCCCGCAAATTGCGCGAAAACGCGCGACAAAACATGCTTTGGAGATCGTTTTGGCCTACTGGCTGATGAAGTCCGAGCCGGATGCGTACAGCATCGACGACCTGATGAGGGACGGACGCACGGCCTGGGACGGCATCCGCAACTATCAGGCGCGCAACATGATGCGCGACGACATGCGCATCGGCGACGAGATCCTCTTCTACCATTCGAGCTGTGCCGAGCCCGCGGTCGTCGGCGTTGCACGCGTCGCGAGCGAACCCTATCCGGATCCGACGCAATTCGATCGGAAGTCGACGTATTTCGACCCGAAGAGCCGCAGGGACGAGCCGCGCTGGGTCCTCGTCGACATCGAATTCGTTCGCAAGCTCGAGCGCCCGCTGCCGCTGGCCGAGCTCAAGGAACGGACCGACCTGGAGGGTATGACCCTGCTCAGGCGAGGCAACCGGCTGTCGATCATGCCGGTCGAAGCCGAACACCGGCGGCGCATCCTCGGCCTGTAGGAGCGCTGCTCGCCAGCGCGACCGGTCGCGGCGACGAGCGCCGCACCTGCAGTTTCCGTTCCACCCCGTCGAAAAGGGACGGATTAACCGCCGGTCAGCGCACTCAGTCGCTCGAAGAGTTCCGGTGCGCGTTCGAGTGCGAGCATGAGGACGAGATCGCCGGGCTGCGCCCAGTCGAGCGCCGCCTCGAAGGAATCGATCTCGCGTTCGCGGTGCTCGACCTGGTCGGCGCGCGCGCCGTTGGCGAAGAGCTCGTCGCGGATGACGGCGTAGACCTCTCCCGGGCCGCGGCCGCGGCGGTATTTCGGGAGTTCGGAAACCCAGCCCCGATCGAGCCCCGATTCCCAGGCGCCGCGCGCGAG
>JBAUVS010000507.1:0-7068 GCA_049583345.1 Woeseiaceae bacterium | reverse complement strand
CCATCGTTCCTGCCGTTGATCGTCATCTGGTGCGCGGCGGTCCACTGCCCGGCCGGATTGTAGCTGTAGGTCACATCGAACGCGGGCGACAGCGACCAGCGGCCGGACTTGTCCATGAGGAAGGCGATGTTCTTGACGTGATCGTCCTGGTTGCGGGCGACGACGTTGAACACCATGCGCCGGAACTGTTCTTCGATGCTCTGCATGGGCAGATCGAGCCGGCGCATCGCAAGCAGCGCCTGTTCGTAGGAATAGGCGCCGGCGAGGTTGTAGTCGAAGTGCGCGAGTCCGCACAGTGACTGCATGTGCAGCTTGTCGCCGTCGTCCGTGCGGTCGAAACGCCGCGACATGAAATGCCGCCGCCCGCTCTCCTCGAACAGCCGGCACTCGCTCATCTCGATACCGGCGTCCTTCGCCATGCGCGCATAGGCGTATTCGATCACACCGTAGCCTTGCGGGTCTTCCAGCTCCTTGTCCCGGTTGCCGCTGACGCCGTCGAACTTGAGTATCCAGTACTGGAAGCCCTTGCCCGCGGTGACCTGGCCCGAACGGACCTCGTTGGTCTCCGGGTTCCAGGCGATGACCGCCTTGGCGCGTGCACCGCCGGCCGAGGTGCCGACGCGCAGGATCTCGGTCAGCGCGGATTTCTTCTCGTCGCCGGCGAAGGACACGTCGAGCGCATTGCGGTGCGTGAGGATCTCGGAGGCGAGCTCGACGAGCCGATCGATGTCGACGCGCGAGGCCTGCCGCGCGGCGGGACCGCGTGCCGGCCTGAACTCCAGCGCGCCCATGCCGCGCGCGCCCGTGTAGCACAGCCGCTCGACGGCATTGAACGAGTCCGGGGTCCGGCCCTGGCTGGCGAGCCACGCATCGACCAGCGCGTGGCCGAACCGGTCCGGCAGCGAATCCGCGAGCATGCCCGGCAGGCCGTAGAAAGTATTCGGCGCCAGTTCCGGGAAGCGATACACGCGCGTCGCGAGCGGCATCGTCAGCGGCGAGACCTCGATACCGCTGGCAGCGAATGCCGGGTCGTACTGGAAGTCGGCGACGGTCTCGACGTCGGCAAGTGACACGGCGCCGATCGTCTTCCCCCACAGCCGCACCTCGGCGACGGTGGTCACGTCTGGTCGTCCCAGGACCAGGGCTGGCCGGCTTCATCCTTGCTGCGCTTCGAGGCACGTTGGCGCAGCTTGCCCCTGTTCTCCAGCATCTCCATCGGACCGGGCCTGGCCTCGGGGACCGCACGATCGAGCGCCGGCAGCAGGTCGAGGACGCGGAATACCCGCAGCAGGCTGGACAGCTGGGCGGACTCGCCGGCCTCGATGCGTTCCAGGGTGCGCTTGGCGAGGCCGGCCTCGCGGGCCACGTCGGCCTGGGTGAGCTGCAGCTCGATCCGGCGGTGTGCGAGGCGCGTGCCGAGTTCGGCGAGGATGGCGTCGTCGGTACTGAGTTCGGATATCTTCATAGTCGTAAAATATGACGAATTATGCGTGTAAGGACATATTTATCGTCAACTTTTACGATTTATACCATATATATATTTCTAATCACAAGTCGCAGATTATTACGAGTTCTACCGAATTTTCAGTTTATTTCGTAAATATTGGCGAGTTATTTCGCAGAATCGAGCCTGCTTGCCTCCGCGGCCACCTACCCGTACCGCCTTGCCTGTTGGGTGGCTGCTCGTCAATCCGTCCCGAAGCGTCGCAGCCGTGCGCGCAGGGCTTCGATCTCGTCGAGCATATCGAGTGCGAGCGCGACGCCGGCCATGTTGAGTCCCAGGTCGCGCTGCAGATGCATCGCGGTCCTGGCACGCGCGAGGCTCGTGCCCGGGAAACGCCATTCCCCGGGCTTTCCGGCGACCGGTTCCAGCACGCCTTCCGCCACCAGTTCGGTCACCCATTCCTGCGAAACGTAGCAGGCCCGGCAGATCTCCGTGACCGTCAACTCGTAGCGTTCATCGAGCACGATGCCTGTGAATGTTTTTTGGGACATCGCCTAGACTCCCAGCTTGCTGCGCGGGTTATAAGGAAGGTCCTCGGCCATCTTCTCGAACAGCGCCCTCGCCTTCGGGCTGTCTGCCGGCGGCAAGGTGACTTGCGGGACCACGTAGAGATCACCCGGCGCGGACCCGGGGATACCGTGCCCCTTGACCCGCAGCTGGCGTCCATTGCCGCTGCCCTTCGGGATGGTCAGGTCGACGACCGTACCGCCCGGCGTCGGCACCTTGACCTTCGCGCCGAGCGCCGCTTCCCAGGGCGTCAGCGGCAGGTCCAAGTACACGTCCTGGCCGTCCACCCGGAACAGGTTATGCGGCCGGAACTCGATCTCGAGGTAGAGATCCCCTGTCGGGCCGCCGCCGATGCCCGGCGCGCCCTGCCCGGCGAGACGAATGCGCTGGCCCTGCCGGATGCCTTTCGGAATCTTGACGTTCAGACTGCGCTGCGTGGTGCTGACGTGGCCTTCGCGATCGACCGTCGGTGTGCTGAGGGTGATGTTGCGCGTCGCACCGGTGTAAGTGTCGGCGAGATCGATGAGCACTTTCGCGTGGTGATCCTCGCCGCGCGCCTGGAAGCCGCCGCGCGTGCCGCGCGCCGTGCCGGCACGGAATCCTCCGCCGCCGAACAGCGACTCGAAGAAATCGCTGAATGCCTGGCTTTCGGCACCCTCGAAACCGCCGCCGCTGTGTTCGAAGCCGGCATCCCAGTCGGGCGGCGGCCGGAAGTCCTGACCCTGTTTCCAGTTTTGTCCAAGCTGATCGTAGGCCGCCCGCTTCTCCGGGTCGCGCAGCACCGCGTAAGCCTCGCCAACCTCCTTGAAGCGCGCCTCTGCGTCCGTTTCCTTGCTTACGTCCGGATGGTACTTTCGCGCCAGTCGTCGATACGCGCGCTTGATGTCGTCTTCACTGGCGTCGCGCTCGACGCCCATGACCTTGTAGTAGTCCTTGTACTCCATGCGTTGTCCGGCCAAACGACGAATACCTGACCAATATAGGGCTTTTCATCGAAATGAAAAGGTGAGCAACGAGGATTGCGCCGCACAAAAAAGCCGGCGACTTGCGTCGCCGGCTTACGCTCGCCTGCCGTTACAGGGGGGGTACGGCAAGCGGAAACGATTCGATCAGACTCCCGCCGGGTCTCCGGCCGGTGTGTTCGCCAGCAGCCAGGAGCGTCGCAGACGGACCAGCGACCATGTCGCGGCCGCAAAGACGAGCATGTTGGCGACGATGACCGGCATCGATTCGATGACGACTCCGTAGGACAGCCACAGCAGCGCGCCGATGATCTGTACCTTGCGCAGCGTCGTCGGACTGTCGAAGAAGAACGAGGCGCCGACCACCGCGGTCGCGATCCAGCCCACCGATTCGGTGAACAGGCTCTCGAAAGACATCAGACGGCCTCCTCGACGGGGACCGGTTCCGGATCCACGATCGTCACGCGGTCCGTCCTCGCCTTCTGCCAGTCCTGCAGGACCAGGCCCCTGGACTCGATCTCCGCACGGATTTCGCCGGAGCGCCAGCCCAGCACCTGGTCGAGTACCGGCACGACGATGCTCAATGCGTTGTCGCTCAGCACGGTGCTCCTGGCAATCTTCGCGAGTTGCCGATTGCCGGAGACCGCAATCGTAAAGCCGTCGCCGTTGTTGACATGCAGCATTACGTGGACGTCCGAACTGCCGTCGCCGACGTAGATGATCCGGTCCGGCGCGATATCCAGCCGCTCGGCCAGCGCGTCGATGACCGCAACCTTGCCGAACCCGGCGGCAACCCGGCGGATCGCACAGACCTCACCGCTTGCGCCGTCGTAGTCCAGTTCGGTCGCATAGATATTCTCCGGCGCGACGATACCGTCGAGCGCCGATACCACGACCTCCCGCGGCGCCGCCGAGATCACGTAGAACGAGAAGCGATGCTCGGCCGACTCGGCCTCGAGGAAATCGACCAGTTCCCCGATCGCGTCCTTCAGCCGTACGCGCCGGCCCGCCTCGACCAGGTGCTCGCGGCGCACACCGCGGAACTCCGGGTCGTGCCGGATCAGGTACGCGAGTTCGCCACCCTGTTGCACGAGGTTGCTCTCCGCAAGGCCGGCGACCTTGCCGTCGTAGTCCGAGACGCCGAGCAGTTCGGCCAGGACCAGTCCCGAGTCGTTGAAACTCAATGTCTGGTCGAAATCCGACGCCAGAAGATAGTGCCTGCTCCTTGCTGCACCCATGTTTCCGATCTCCCTGCCATTGCCCAAGTTGATATGGCGGTTCGAGACTGCAATTTATCAGCTATTTAGACCGAGTCAAGCTGTAAAGTGTCGCAAAACAGCGAATATGAGTGAATTTTTTGTTGCCTTGGGCTTGACAGTTCGACTATCTGATATAACAATTTGGCGCATGGCCGGCACAGCAGACAGCAAACACGCGCAGATTTTCGCCGCGCTGGCCCTCGATATCCGGCAGGGTCGCTGGCTGCCCGGCGAGCGGGTGCCCAGCGAGGCGGAGCTGGTCGAGCGCTTCGGCGTATCGCGGATCACCGTCAGCCGGGCGATGCGTGACCTGAAACAGGCCGGCCTGGTCGAGCGCCGGCCCGGCTCGGGCAGCTTCGTCTCCGATCGGAAATCCCCGGATGCGCTTTCGTTCGGGTTGCTCATCCCGAACCTCGGCGACTCGGAAATCTTCGAGCTGATCTGCCAGGGGATGATGGCGTCCCCGCTGGCGGGCCGGCACGCATTGCTGTGGGGGCGCAGCGCTTCGCCGCGAAGAAGCGCCGCCGACGCCGGCAAATCCGGGAATGCCTGGAAGCTGTGCCGGCAGTTCATCGAACGCAAAGTGGCGGGTGTCTTCATTGCGCCGCTTGAGCACCAGCCCGACCAGGAGCAGATCAATTCGCGCATCGTCAGGGCGCTCGACAAGGCGCGTATACCGATCGTGTTGCTCGACCGTCCCCTGCAACCGTTCCCCGCGCCATCTCGCCACGACCTCGTCGGGATCGACAACCGCGCCGCCGGTTACATCCTGGCGTCGCATCTGCTGGACCAGGGCTGCCGCCGGGTGCAGTTCGTGAGCCTGGCCGGGGCCGCTTCGACCGTCGCCGACCGCGAGGCCGGATTCCGCGAGGCGCTGCTCGCGAGCGACGTGCCCTGGGACGAGATCGTAATCCACCGCGAAGCCGACTATGCCGACAAGGTCGTCAGTCAGCTGATGACGACGCACCGTCCCGACGGATTGGTCTGCGCCAACGACCGCACCGCCGCACTGCTGATGCACGCACTGTTGCGCGCAGGCTATCGGATTCCGACCGATGTCCGCCTCGTCGGCGTCGACGACCAGGAGTTCGCCAGGTTGTTGCCGGTGCCCTTGACGACCCTGCGCCAGCCCGCACGGCGCATCGGCGACGTGGCCTTCGATCTCATGCTCGGGCGCATCGCCCGGCCTGACCTGCCGATCCGGCACGTGCACCTGCCCTGCGAGCTCATCGTCCGCGAGTCCTGTGGCGCGAACGCCCGCGCCGCCGCCTGACGACGGCACGGGCCGCGCGCCGAGGTATTCCTAGGGCGCCGGGCTCACGTTGACGATCACTTCGCTCGCGTCGAAACAGTCGCTCATGGTTCCCAGCAGATCGACGGACTGATCGAGTGCGAGATCCGCTACCGAGCCCATCGTGACTTCGGAATCGGTCGTGTTAACGACTAGCACGGCAGCGTCTTCGTTCACGCGCACGCAGATATCGCCGGCGCCGCCATCGGGCGTCAAACCGAACGACCACGTCATCGGATCCATCGGATCGATGTCGAGCGGCTCGATGATCGTGCCGCTCAGCTGCGCCTCTTCGGGAGGCTCGACGAATACGAGGGCCGCGCGGATCACGTCAGGATCCGTTTCGACGCTTTTCGGCGGCATCACGCCTTCGACCTCGACGTTTGCACCGACCGTGATCGATTCGGGCCCGGCCGGACTACCCGCGTCGTAGTACTTCGTGCCCGGTTGCAGCTCGACGACGACGTCGCCGTTCGCGTCCGAGAGCACGAGGAACTGCTGGTCCATCGTCATGCTGACCACCTGTCCCTGGATCTGCTCCGCGTTGCCGCCGATCTCCAGCACGAGGGCATCGAGCACGAGGTCGCCGTCCGTGTTGTACTGACCGATGACCGTGACCGTATCGCCGACCATCAGACTCGCAAAGTCGGTGCCCAGGCCCATATCGTCGAACACGCTCGTATCCATGTCCGTTGCGACGTCGACGCAGCTGTCGGGCGTCTCGATATCGCAAAGCCGGAAACCGCCGGCGGGATCGGAGTAGATCTCGTCCACCGTACCATCGAGCCGGGCCAGCTTGTCGGGCAGTTGGCTGCCGGTGCTGAACGTCGCCCTGACCACGGGGCGGAACTTGTACTGGCCGCTGTTGCCGGCGCCGACGATGTGGATCGCCTCGTTGGCCTGCATGTCGATCTGCGCCACCATCGTCTGTCCCGGCAGCACCTCGATTCCGGACGGATCCAGCAGGTCGATCTTGCCGTTGGCCGGCAGCGACGGGAATATCGAAGGCCCGCCGTCGATCGGCACGAGCTCGAGTGAGTCGATGACCAGCCGCAGCTTGGTGTACGTGCCAGCTTGCACTTCGCCGAACACGACCGGTTCGCTGAAATTGGAGAGATCGAGCAGATCGATCGGCTCGTTGCCTTCGAACAGGACTTGCTGCGCGCCGTCGCCGCCGATCAGGATCGCCTGCGTCACGTTCAGCTTGATCGCACTGAACTCGTCGGTCGGCTTGTCGGTAAACAGCAGCGCGACGGTCCCCGTCTGTGGTTGATTCCGCATGGTCGTGCCGCTTCCCGACGAACCGCCGCCGCATGCCACAAGAAATAGAGAAAGCGCCAGGGCCAGAAACGGCAACCCGGCTCCGAACTTATTTCGAAGAGTTTCCATGGTTTCTCCTCTTTCGTCCGCTGTGCAGGTTCACTGCAACGGGATGAGGTCTTCACTAAGGAATCTCAGATTAATTAGAAATCGATTCGTCATTGCGAGCGAAGCGAAGCAATCCAGTGTTTGAGTTCAACGACCTGTCGATTGCCGCGTCGCTTC
>JBAUVS010000506.1:0-7552 GCA_049583345.1 Woeseiaceae bacterium | reverse complement strand
ACTTCGCTGACGGTCGACTGGAACCTCTCCGATTCGCTGGCCTTCAAGTCCATCACGGCATACCGCGAGTACGACAGCCGGTTCACCTGGGACGAGGACGGCTCGCCGTTCGCCCTAAACCAGCTGGATAACCGGCTGGACAACTGGCAGCTCACGGAGGAAGTGCGGCTGAATGGCAGCTCCGGTCCGGTGGACTGGACGGTTGGCGGCTTTTACCTGGACCAGAACAGCCATTACGAAGCCCGGGTGACGCTGAACTACGCCCTGATCGACTTCAAGCACGGCCCGGACCCGACGCCGGCGAACACGAAAGCCGGATTTGCGACCGCCACCTGGCACCTCACGGACAGCTTCGACCTGTCCGCCGGCCTGCGGTTTTCCAAGGAGTTCAAGAGCTACACCCACCACCGTCACAATCCCGACGGCACGGACATCGGGCCACCTCTCGAGCCCAACTATCGACTGGGCGGAATCAATGGCCTGACGGCCGAGTTCAGCGACAGCCGCAGCGACTGGCGACTGGCCGCCAGCTACAACATCAGCGAGGAGTCGATGATCTATGCCAGCGGCTCGACGGGCTATAAGGGCGGCGGCGTCAATCCGCGACCGTTCTTCCCGGAGCAGTTGAAGACCTTCGATCCGGAAGAGCTGACGTCCTACGAACTGGGCTGGAAGTCCGACCTGTTCGATAACACGCTGCGTCTGAATATTGCCGCATTCACGACGAACTACGACAACATCCAGCTGATCCTGAAGCAGTGCGAACTGCCCGCATTCCTCGGGGGCGGCATCGGGCCTCCGTGCCTGAAGCCGGCCAACGTGGGCGATGCGAAGATCGATGGCGTCGAGATGGAGGCGACGTGGTACCTGACGGACAAGTTCCTGGTCGATGCTTCCGCGAGCACGCTGAACTTCAAGTACAAGACGGTCGACCCGGCGACGAGTATCACCAAGGACATGATCACGCCGTACACGCCGGAAACCAAGTGGGCGCTCGGCGCGCAGTACACGATCCCGACGAGCAACGGCGACGTCATGTTCAGGGTGGACGGTGCTTACCAGAGCGACATCTATGCCGACGGCATCAACGGGCCGACCAACTTCATCGGCAGCTACACGCTGGTCAACGCGATACTTCGCTGGAACGCGCCGGATGACCGGTGGAGTATCGAGGGCCAGTTGCTGAACGCGACCAACGAGATTTACTACATCGATGCGTACGACGTGCACGACAGCCAGGGCACGACCATCATGCAGCCGGGCGTGCCGCGTACGTTCAACATCAGTCTTCAGCGCAATTTCGACTAGCCGGCGAGGCTGGACGAACCCGGGGCGTCCAGGGCTATCCTGGACGCCCCGTTTCTTATTGTGTTCGAATGGTTTCGTCGAAGCGGAGTGAGTCAGGCATGAGTTACGCTGAGATCCACCCGAACTGGGACCGCGAGCCCGAATACATCACCGAGGGTTTCTCGCTCGAGATGTCCGCGAAGGACGTCGACAGCCTGCGCGAAGCGGCGCCGAAGATCCCGAAGGACACGCCGATCGCGGTGACCTTCCTGCCCGGAGAGACGCTGGACGCGAGGCTCGCGGCCGCGCGCGAGGTGCGCGCCCAGGGCTTCGAGCCGATGCCGCACTTCTCCGCCCGCCGCTTCAAATCCGAAGGCGAGTTAAGGACCATGGTCGAACGCATGGCCGAAGAAGCGGACGTCAGGCGCTGCTTCGCGATCGCCGGCGACCCGCCGACCCCGGAGGGTCCCTTCTCGGAGACTGCCGAGCTCATCGAGACCGGGTTGTTCGAGAAGAACGGGATCGTCGCTATCGGCATGGCCGGCCATCCGCAAGGACATCCGAACATGACTGAAGAAAAGTGTTTCGAGGTGGTCGAAAGGAAGTGCGCGATGATCCTCGAGCGCGGCATGAAGCCGCTGATCGTCACGCAGTTCGGTTTCGACCCCGATGCCTTCATGCGATGGCTCGTGGAGTTGCGGAAACGGGGGATCGATACGCCCGTCCGGATCGGCGTACCCGGCCCGACCAATATCACGTCGCTGTTGAGATTCGCGGCGCGCTGCGGCGTCGAAGCGTCGGCCTCGGTCATGCGCAAGTACGGCGTCTCGCTCGGCAAACTCGTCGGCGTCGCCGGCCCGGACAAGATGGTGAATGCGTTCGCCGCCGGGCTGAAGTCAGGGCATCACCCGGTACGCCTGCATTTTTATCCGTTCGGCGGCCTGTCGCGGACCGTCGACTGGATCGCGAAATACAACGCCGCGCACTGACCCGAGCATCGCCCGCATCACTCCTATCGTTGGCGGCACGAGTTGCCGTATTATCCGGAATTCACCAATTCGGATAACAAATAATTTGGTGCTTCAATGGACTTGACCGCTCAATGGGCAGGCATCGCATCGCTTGTCGTATTCATCGTCGCTTACGCGCTGGTAATCACCGAGGAATTCACACACCTCAAGAAATCGGGCCCCGTCATTATCGCGGCCGCCGTGATCTGGGGCATGATCGCGATCCCGCACATGGGCGGAGAAGGCCACGGGCCCGAGGACGCCGTCACCGAATTCGTCGCCGAATTCGCACAGCTGTTCCTGTTCCTGCTGTCCGCGATGACTTACGTGAATTCCATGAGCGACCGGAACGTGTTCGCGGCACTGCGCGGCTGGCTGCTGCGCCGGTCGCTGACCTACCGGCAGATGTTCTGGATCACCGGCATTATCAGCTTCTTCCTGTCGGCGGCCATCGACAACCTGACGACGGCGCTCGTCATGTGCGCCGTGGTCATGGCGATCGGCAAGGGCAACAAGCGATTCATCAGCATCGCGTGCATCAACATCGTCGTGGCCGCCAACGCCGGCGGCGCATTTTGTCCCTTCGGCGACATCACGACGCTGATGGTCTGGCAGCGTGGGGTCGTTGATTTCTACACGTTTTTTGCCCTGTTCCTGCCGGCGACGGTGAATTACCTCGTGCCGGCCGCTTTCATGTCGTTCGCCGTTTCGAACGAGAAACCGGCACTGGAAGCCGAGACGGTGCGCATGAAACGCGGCGCCAGGCGGATCGTGTTCCTGTTTGCCTGCACCGTGGCCACGGCGGTGTCGTTCCACAATTTCCTGGACCTGCCGCCTTTCCTCGGCATGATCGCCGGGCTCGGTTACCTGATGGTCCTCGGCTACTACCTGCACAAGACGCACAAACCCACGCCGGCCGACCAGGAGGATCACGGCGAGATCGGCGACGTGACGCCGTTCGACAGTTTCCGCGAGATATCGCGCATCGAGTGGGACACGCTGCTGTTCTTCTTCGGGGTCATCCTCTGCGTCGGCGGCCTCAGTTACATCGGCTTCCTCGACGAGTTGTCGAGTTATTTCTATGGCAACCTCGGCGCAACGACGGCCAACGTGTTCGTCGGCATCCTGTCGTCCATCATCGACAACATCCCGGTCATGGTTGCGGTGCTGGAGATGCACCCGCCGATGGATATGCAGCAATGGTTGCTGGTCACGATGACCGCCGGTGTCGGCGGCAGCCTGTTCTCCATCGGATCGGCGGCGGGCGTCGCCCTGATGGGCCAGGCTCGCGGAGAGTACACGTTCTTCCGGCACCTGCGCTGGACGCCCGCGATCGCCGCCGGCTACGCGCTCAGCATCTGGTTGCACATGTGGCTGAACAGCGCCTACGCGCTGATCAAGCCGTAGCGCGGTCGCGCCAGGTCCAATACCTGCTCAAGTTTCCGCGCCTCCTCCGCGGTTCCCGCCGGGGAACCGGACTTCCCGCCCGAGGATGGAACGCCACGGCCGGACACGGCAAGGGGCCGGGACCTGCGAGTCCCGGCCCCTCGTTATCCACGATGTCGCTTACGAGAAGCTCAGCGACACGAATTGCTGGACGTCGCCGCGCCGCACCAGCAGTGCAACGTGATCGTCGCCCCGCTTTTTGGCGCCTTGCAGCGCGCGTTTCACGTCGCCTACGTCGTGCACCTGCGTGCCGTCGACGCGCGATACGACGTCACCGCGCCGCAGACCTTCCTCGGCAGCGGAACTGTCCGGGGCAACGCCCATGATCACGACGCCCGGGTAGTCGTCCGGCAGACCGAGCTCCGAACGGTCCTCGTCGGTGAGGTTGGCGACACTCATGCCGAGGTCGTGTTCCGCCGTCGCGGGAGAGCCCGACGTATCGGCCGCATTGGCCTGTTGCTCGGAGGCCTCGCCGATCGTGACATGCAGCGTCTTTGCCTTGCCGTCACGCCAGACCTCGACGGGGACCCGATCCTTCGGCTCCGTGTCCGCAACGATGCGGCTCAGCGCATGCGAATCCTTGACGTCCTTGCCGTTGAATTCGAGGATGACGTCGCCGACCGCGAGGCCGCCCTTTGCGGCCGGACTGTCGGATACGACGTCGCCGACGAGCGCGCCGTTCGGCTTGTCGAGCGAGAAGCTGGACGCCATCTTGTCATTCAGGTCCTGGACCTGCACTCCCAGCCAACCGCGACGGACGCTTCCCGTCGCCTTGAGCGAGTCGACCACCTCGACGATCTCTTTCGAAGGGATGGCGAAACCGATACCGACGTTGCCGCCGTTCGGGGAGTAGATCGCCGTGTTCATTCCGATGACGTCACCATCGGCATTGAACACCGGGCCACCGGAATTCCCCTTGTTGATCGGCGCGTCGATTTGCAGGAAGTCGTCATAGGGGCCGGATTGGATGTCGCGTCCGCGCGCCGAGATGATGCCTGCGGTCGCCGTGCCACCGAGGCCGAACGGATTGCCGATCGCCAGCACCCAGTCACCGACCCGGGCCTTGTCCGAATCGCCGAATTTCAGTGCGGGCAGCTGATCGTGGTCCTGGATCTGCAGCAGTGCGATGTCCGTCTTCGGGTCGGTCCCGACCAGCGTTGCATCGTATTCGTCACCGTCCTGCGCCACGACGACGATCTTGTCGGCACCGTCGATCACGTGATTGTTGGTGACGACGTAGCCGCCCTTGTCGATCAGGAAGCCGGAGCCCTGTCCTTCCATCGGCAGGCTGCGCTGCGGCATCCCCGGGACGCCGAAGAAGTGCTGAAAGAACTGGTCGAACGGTATCGAGCCCTGGTCGCCGCCGAAGGAATGAAATTCGTTCGTGGGCATCGCCTGCATCGTCTCGGTCACCTTGATGCTGACGACCGCCGGACTCACCTGTGCGACGACGTCGGCGAACGATCTGGTGTCTGCCGGCGCCTGGAACACGGCGTGCGGCTCGTCGACCGATTTCCGCAGTTCGCCGGTTTCGGAGTTGGCGCTCACGATGACCGCTGCCGCGGTAAGCGACAGCACGGCCACCGCTGCGCCGAGTTTCCTGGAAAAAGTCCATCTGCTCATGATTGCCTCTCCTGCTGATATCCACGCGGCCTTCGGCCGCAATGCCATGCAAGTCACCATAGGAGGTCGCGCATTAAGCAGACATCGCGGGCGAATTAACTTTCGTTAATCTTTTAGCGTCATCGGCATTAACAAACCGTAATGCCCGGGCCAGTGGCAATTCACACCCGGAGTCGCAATATTCAGGTGTGGAATGGACAGGAACACGGAGGTGTCCCATGAAAAAGCTGATTCTCGTTGCGTTGCTGAGCGCAGGCCTGGTGAGCATGAGCCAGGCGGCTGACGGGACCGATCATGCTGCTGCCGGAGACATGCGGCCGGTCGATCACATCTGGACATTCGACGGCATGGACGGCTGGCGGCCCATAAGCAGGGATTCACTGATCGTCTGGGCGACGGCGTTTCGCCCGTACCTGATCGAGCTGTCGAGACCCAGCTTCGATTTGCGATTCGAGCAGACTATCGGTGTAACATCCACGGGCGGCAGCGTGTACGCGAAATTCGACAGTGTGATCGTGGACGGCATTCGCTATCCAATTCGTGCCATCTACGAGCTCGACCCCAAGACCGCGCGACACATGAAAAGAGCAGCGTAGTGAAATCGACGTAGTCCAATCGCGATGGCAACGAAGTGAAGCTACTGGTCATTGAAGACGACAGGGACGTCGCTTCATTCGTGAAGAACGGCCTGGAGCAGGCTGGCTATACCGTGGATTGCGCCGACAACGGCAAGGACGGCCTGTTCCTTGCCACGACCGAGACCTACGACGCGCTGATCGTCGACAGGATGCTTCCCGGCGTGGACGGACTGACGATCATCCGCACCATGCGGGCGTCGGACATCGCGACGCCGGCGCTGGTGCTGAGCGCCCTGGGTGAAGTCGACGACCGGGTGAACGGGCTCAAGGCCGGCGGCGACGACTACCTCGTCAAGCCCTTCGCCTTCGTCGAACTCCAGGCACGGATCGAGGCATTATTGCGCCGGCAGCGTAGCGACCCCGGGGGCGAGCAGACCGTCCTCAGGGTAGGCGACCTGACGATGGATCTGTTGCGCCGGGAGGTCGAGCGCGCGGGCCGCAAGATCGAATTGCAACCGCGTGAATTCATGCTGCTGGAATACCTGATGCGGCATGCCGGCCAGGTCGTTACGCGGACGATGCTGCTCGAAGCGGTGTGGAGTTATCACTTCGACCCGCAGACCAACGTCATCGACGTCCACATCAGCCGGCTCCGCAACAAGATCGACAAGGGCTTCCCGCAGCCGCTGCTGCACACGGTGCGCGGCGCCGGGTACCGTCTGGAAGCCGAAACGGCGCGATGAACGAGAATGGCCTGAAATTGCGGGTATTGCTCCGCACGAGCACCTTTCAGTTCGCCATGATGTATGCGCTGATGTTCATCGTGTCGGTGCTGGTCCTGTTCGGCTTCCTGTACTGGTGGACCAATCGGGACCTCAACCGCCAGATCGACGCGGCCATCGAAGCGGAGATCTCCGGGCTCGTCGAGCAATACGAACGGCTCGGTATCGGCGGCTTGATTTCGGTGGTGGCAGAGCGCAGTTCGAGAGATTCCGTTCCGAACTCGGTGTACCTGTTCGTCGACAGCGACTTGCGCCCGCTGGCGGGAAATCTCGACGGTTGGCCCGTCCGCCTCAAACGCGCGGGACGCTGGGTCGAATTCGAGCGGGCGACGACAAGCGGCGACGTCGTCCCGGTCCGGGCCATGGTGTTGAACGTGGGTCGCAATCTGCGCCTGCTGGTCGGCCGTGACATCCTCGACCAGGTACAGCTCAACCGGGTCTTTGCCCGTTCGGCCTCGCTCGGTATCGCCATCGGCCTGCTGCTGGCTATGGCCGGCGGCCTGTTGATGAGCATCGGCGCACAGCGACGTGTCTCGGCGATCAATCGTACCGCACGACAGATCATGGGCGGCGATCTCAGCCAGCGGGTACCGCTCAGCGGCACGCGCGACGAATTCGACGAATTGGCGGTCAATTTCAACGCCATGCTCAATCAGATAGAGAGCCTGCTCGAAGGCATGCGGCATGTCGGCGACAGCATCGCCCACGATCTCAAGACGCCGCTGACGAGGCTCCGCAACCGACTCGAACGGCTCGCCGTGGGCGAACCGGACAGCCGGGACGGGCTCCGACAGTGTGTCGAAGAGTCCGATCAGCTGCTCGCGAC
>JBAUVS010000505.1:0-1767 GCA_049583345.1 Woeseiaceae bacterium | reverse complement strand
CTACTACTGTGAGCTCGCCGAGGCCGCGACCGCCGGCGGCGACTACGCGGCCGCCCGCCAGTACGTCAAGAACGCGCAGGCCGGCCGGCCGCGGACGATGCGCGGTGCACTGATCCGCGCGCACATCGCGCGCGAGACCGACGATTACAAGACGGCGCTCAGGCTCTATCACCGCATCATCGAAGAACACACCTACCTGATCGCGGTGGCGCTGCCGGAGATCGTCGCGACGTACGAGCGGGAAGGCTCGACGGGCGGCCTGGACCGCGCGCTGCAGTCGATGCTCGACAAGAATCCGGACATGAGCACGCTCGTCGCGTACACGGCGATCGTCAACGACATCGGCGGCATCCCGGTCATCGACCGCTGCGTCGAGCAGTACATCCTCAACGAGCCGACGCTCCACGAGTTCGTGGACCTGCGCGAGGTCTCGCAGGGCGGGGCGGATGCGCACAGGAATGCGCTCGAAAAAGTGCGCCGCGCGCTCTCGAAGCTGGCGAGCGCGACGCCGCGCTACCAGTGCAAGGAATGCGGCTTCTCCAGCCAGCGGCTGCTCTGGCAGTGTCCGAGCTGCCGCAACTGGGAAACGCAACGGCCGGCGTCCCGGGTCCAGTTCGACACCGTCCTGCAGCGCAGTATTACCCACTGAATTGCCCAGATTGAGCAGCAGCCCCGGCCGGCGTCGCTGCCCTATGCTCCTTCGGCGTGCCGCATTTCGCGGCGCTGCCTGAACTACGGAGGAGCACACGATGAAGAAACGCCTGCTTGCGTTGCTGCTGTTGGCAACGGCCCTGCCGGTCGTCGCGTTCGCCGGACCGGTGAACATCAATACCGCGGATGCCAAGACGCTGTCCGCCGAACTCAAGGGTGTCGGCCTGTCGAAGGCCCAGGCGATCGTCGAGTATCGGGAGAAATACGGGCCGTTCAAGAGCCCCGACGATCTCAGCCTGGTCAAGGGCATCGGCGATCGCACGATCGAGATCAATCGCGACAACATCAAGGTCACGGCCGTCTCGAAGAAGTGAGGCGGTCCCGCCAGTTCGGGTGAAAGCGGTCACAGCGCCGCGCACCCGAATTGGCTATCATGCGCGGTAAATCGATCACAAGGAGCGATGCATTGCGCAAGCCGATACGCGCGGCGGTGTTCCCGGTTGCGGGCCGCGGCACCCGATTCCTGCCGGCAACCAAGGCGAGCCCGAAGGAGATGCTGCCGATCGTCGACAAGCCGCTGATCCAGTACGCGGTGGAAGAGGCGATCCGCGCCGGGGCGACCAAGCTGATCTTCGTGACCGGCAGCTCCAAGCGCGCCATAGAGGACCATTTCGACACCGATGCGGAGCTCGAGCGGGCGCTGACCGAGTCGGGCAAGACGGAACTGCTCGAGTCGATCCGCAATATCGTGCCGCCCGGCGTGACCTGCATCTACATCCGCCAGGGTGAGCCGCTCGGACTCGGCCATGCCGTGCTGTGCGCCCGGCCCGCCGTCGGCGACGAGCCGTTCTTCGTACACCTCGCGGACGACCTGATCGACGGCGATCCTGCCTGCCTCACGCAGATGGCCAGCGAATACGAGCGCCACGGCGGCAGCGTCATCGCCGTCGAGACCGTGCCGCACGCAGAGACGTCCAGCTACGGCATCGTGGCCCTCGACGACGACAATCGCATCACGCGCATCGTCGAAAAGCCGTCACCGGACGAGGCGCCATCGGATTCGGGCGTGGTCGGCCGCTACCTGCTGGCGCCCGAGATCTTCGACAAGCTGGAGAC
>JBAUVS010000504.1:0-1706 GCA_049583345.1 Woeseiaceae bacterium | reverse complement strand
CCAGCCGGATGCCCGCTGCGCCTTCGCCGCGCCGATCTGCACCTCGCGATTCTCGCCGAAGCGGTATTCCTCGACGATCGCCCGGTCGAAGCTGATGAACAGGCCGGCATCCGTCTGCGTGATCTTGAGGTTCTTGCCGGTGGTCAGGAACAGCTGCACGAGCGTGCCGTCCCTGCGCTTCGTGTCGCCGCCGTCCCCACGCAGGCGCCAGCGACCGGACAGGTCGACACCGGCCGGCACCGCCGCACTCTTGGTCTCGAGCGTCCGATGTCCGGCGCAGCCGGCGACGCCGAGCGTGACCAGCGCGAGCACGCAGATGAGGCGGCGCACATCCATCACGAGTCCGGCAACGGGATGAAATCGGTCTCGCCGGGCACGGGCGGGAAACGGCCCTCGCGCCAGTCCCGCTTCGCCCGTTCGATGCGTTCGCGCGAACTGTTGACGAGGTTCCACCAGACGATCCGGGGTCCCTCGAGCGTCCCCCCGCCGCACAGCATCAGGTGTGTGTCGGCCGCCGCCCGCAGTTTCGCGGTAGTCTCGTCCGCCAGCACGGCGAGCGTGCCGGGCGGCGCCGTTTCGCCGCCGACCGTGCAGTCGCCCTCGACCACGAACACGGCCAGCTCGTCGGTCTCGGGAAGCTCGAGCTCGGTTCCCGCGGCCAGCCGCGCCTCGACATAGACGATCTCGCTCTCCGAGCTCACCGGCGACGTCGCGCCGTAGGCCGAACCGATGACGACGCGCAGCGATGCACCATCGCGTTCGACGGCAGGGATCGCGTCGGCGGGATAGTGTTCGAAGCGCGGATCGGTCTCCTCGTATTCCAGCGGCAGCGCGACCCAGGTCTGGATGCCGTGCAGCCGCTGTCCGCTCGCCAGCACTTCGTCGGTGACCTTCTCGGAATGCACGATGCCCTTGCCCGCCGTCATCCAGTTCACCGCCCCCGGCCGGATCGTCTGCACGTAACCGAGATTGTCGCGATGCAGGATTTCGCCCTCGAACAGGTACGTGATCGTCGCGAGGCCGATGTGCGGATGGGATCGCACGTTGACGCCCTTGCCCGGCGGGAAGTCGGCCGGGCCAATGTAATCGAAGAACACGAACGGGCCGACACGAGGGCGCTGTTTCGACGGTAACAGGCGGCTCACGGTGAAGTCACCGAGATCCCGCTTGTCTGGGTGCAGGACCTGCGAATAGACGGCGTTGTCGGGCATCAGGTACTCCATCACTGGGTGGTGGCGAGTCGGCGCGAGAAGTCGTTGTGCCGCGTCACGCGGACAGCGTCAAGTCCGAGCCAGTGACCGAGCGCCTGCAATTCGGCGGCCAGTCGTGCGACGCCTTCGTCGTCGACGCCGCCCGCTTCCTCGTGCGCCGCGCGCACCAGCAGGCGCCGACCGGCGCGGTCCGCCTTCAGGTCGACGCGAGCGACGATACGGTCACCGAGCCGGAACGGCAGTACATAGTAGCCCCATTTGCGCTTGTGCGCGGGCACGTAGATCTCGATGCGGTAGTGGAAGTCGAACAATCGCTCGGTGCGGGGCCGGAACCAGATCAGCGGATCGAAGGGCGACAACAGCGAGGCGCCGCGGATTGTCTGCGGCAACCGCGCGCCGGCGGCCAGGTAGGCCGTCGGCTTCCAGCCCTCCACCCGGACCTCGGTCAGCGCGCCCGCCTCGACGAGATCGGCGATTCGCGGCGCGCACTCGCGC
>JBAUVS010000503.1:0-1548 GCA_049583345.1 Woeseiaceae bacterium | reverse complement strand
CCGACGAAGCGCGACAGGTTGAACGCGACCGACGTCAACGCGATGGCGCTGTGGCGTTGGTCGGAGGGCACGAGATTCGGCACGATGGCAAGGCGCATCGGCGCGTAGGCGCCGTCGAGCGTTCCCTGCATCAGCGACAGGAACACCAGCACGTTGATATCCACGTTGCCCCGGAACGCAAGCCATCCGAGGAGCTGCATGTTCGCGAAGCTCAGGGCGTTGACGAGCATGGATGTCGCGCGGCGGTCGAAGCGGTCCGCGAGCACGCCGAAGATCGGGCTGAACACGACCGTCGGTGCAAACTGCGTGAACGCGACGACGCCGACCCAGAACTCCGAGTGCGTGAGCTGCCAGGCGAACCAGCCGAGCGCCACGCGATACACCCACAGGCCGTGCAGCGAGATCGTCGCGCCGGCGAGGAAGATCCGGTAGTTGCGGTTGCTGAGCGCCGAGGAGTTCAAGGAGCGAATTATCGAGTAATTGCGCCGGCGAACTCTACTATTCTGTTTTCAGCCCGAGTAGACCTTTTCCAGCAATTGGCACAGTTGCCTGATCTGGCCGGCAGTCAGGCGGGCAGTAAGGTCGCGGTCGTGTGCCAGGACCTGCGCCTCCAACTCCTCGAGCACCTCGCGGCCCTGTGGCGTGATGTAGATCCCGTTAGAGCGGCGGTCTTGCGGATCCGAGCGGCGTTCGACGCAATGGCGTGCCTGCCAGTAGTCGATGGTCACCGTCGCGGCAGGACGCGACAGGCCCAGTACGCCGGCGAGCTGTGACTGCTGCAGGCCCGGATTCGCGCCGATCACCTCGAGCATGGAGAAACGCTGCGGCGTGACCGACTTGTCCCCGACGGATCGGGCGAAACGGGAAAAGACCCGCAGCTGCGCCCGGCGCACGGCAAAACCGGTGAGTTTCGACAGCAGGCCGAGGTCGAGCGCCGGGTCGAAAGGTTTGAATTTCTTGCGCCGGCCCTTCCGCTCAGTAGTGGCAGCGGGCGGAGGCGTTTCCCCGGGGCTTGTCCGCCGGTTCCTGTCGGCCTGTTTCTTCATCGTCGGTAAGAATCGTCCGTGCGATCGGGGCTGGTCAAGGAATGTTAATAGTTATAACTGTTATTGACCATAACAAAATGTTGTGGCATGTTTGCATCGAAAAGTCGGCCGAAAAACGATCGACGAGCGCAGAGGGGGAAATGACGATGCGCAATATCCGTTTGTCGTTATCCGCATTGCCGCTGGCGAGAGTCGGCGTCCGGGCGCTGGCAGTTGCATGGCTGCTGGTGTTTGCCATTCCGGTGCGCGCACAGACTGGCGGCCAGTCGGCGCAGCCTGCAGAGGACGAGTCCGAAGCCTTGCAAGAGGTCATCGTGACCGCCCGCCGTCGCGAGGAAAGCATCCAGGACACGCCCGTCGCGGTATCCGCATTCAGCGGCGAGGCCCTGCGGGAACGCCAGATTCGCGACACCAAAGATCTCGAGCGGATCACACCGAGCCTGCAGTTCAAACCCGCCGGGCAGCTTTCCGGTAATACCGCGGGGAGCGTCGTGTTCATCCG
>JBAUVS010000502.1:0-4490 GCA_049583345.1 Woeseiaceae bacterium | reverse complement strand
TGGATGATCCGGACCAGCGCCTGGCCGGGCGTCAGGCTCTTGCCGACCTCGGCGCCGACCGCCTGTTCGCGGATGCGCTCGATGAATGACTTGACCACCGGCAGCGCCACGTCGGCCTCGAGCAATGCGAGCCGCACCTGCCGGAGCGTGTCCTTGATATTGCTCTCGGTGAGCCGGCCCTTGCCCGTCAGGCCGCGCGCGGCCTCGCTGAGCCGATGGGTCAGATTCTCGAACATGGCCGGCATTCTAACGCCGTCCCTCGTTCTGATTCGAGGCTAGACGGTGAGGACGGTGCCGCGGGCGAGCATGCGACTGTTGCGCTGCGGCGCCGCACGGGTGACCTGCCGCAGGATTCGATCTTCTTCGCCCGGTTTCATGCCGGTCAACCAAATCTCGGGACAATGGCGCAGGCGCTCGAGATCGCGCGTCAGCGTGCGCGGGCAATAGTGTCCGGCCTCGGTCGCGAGCTGTTCCATCTCGTCCGGGAAGGAGACTTCGATGACCAGCAATTTCAAGTCGTCGCAGGCATTCAGCACGGGCCACAGCGTCTCGTTGGTGCGCGTGTCGCCGCTGACGGCGAAGGCGCCGCCCGAATTCTGCACGGTATAACCCAGTGTCGGGACGGTGTGCATGACGTCCACGGCATAGAAATTGCGGTGCCTGATCGTCACCGTATCGCCCGGCAGGCAGACCTGGTAGCGCAACATGGGGTTCGCGGCGCTCGGCAGCTGCGTGAAGTCGGGCCAGATGATGCCGTTGAACAGGTGGTCCTGGACGGCACGCAGCGTCTCCTCGCGGGCGTACACGGTCAACGGTACCTCGAAGTGCTCGTCGAAGATGCGATCGGCGAGCATCGGCAGACCGGCGATGTGGTCGAGATGCGCATGGGTCAGAAAAACGTGGCGGATGGAATCGAGATCGCTCAACTCGAGGTCGCCGATGCCGGTCCCGGCATCGATCAATACGTCATCGTCAATGAGCATCGCCGAGGTACGCGCCCCGGCACCGATGCCGCCGCTGCAACCGAGGATACGTATGCGCATAGCGATGGGGTTCTAATGGCCTTCGCCGTGTGGGATGATTTGCTCGAAAAACGGTAGGTTAAAGACCAGCGGGTTTCTGTGTCTCAAATCACAATTCTTTTGCTGTATCTGTTGGCGGCGGGCGCGTTCGCGATGTCGCGCCTGCCCCGATTCGAGCCGCGGACGAGTTTCCTGCTGCCGGCGGCCTTCGGCTGCTCGCTGGTGGGAATCGTCATCCACGCCACGACCCTGCACGCGGAGATGTATCCCCCGGGCGGCCTCAACCTCTCGATCGCCAGCAGCCTGTCCCTGCTCGGCCTGCAACTGGCCCTCATCGGCCTCATCGGGGCCGCCCAGCCGGTGCTGAGGGGGATGACCGCCGGCATGCTGGCGCTGGCCGCGCTGGCATCGGTACCGCTGGCCTTCTTCCGGCCCCCGGCGACCGGGCTGGGGCTCACCTGGCAGCTTCAGGCGCACATACTGGTCGCCATGTTCGCTTACGGGCTGTTGTCCGTGGGTGCACTGGTCGCCGTCTATGCGCTGGTGCAGGACCATCGACTTCGCAGCGGCCGGTTCTCCGCCATCAATCATCTGTTTGCGCCGCTCGAGACCACCGAGAAGCTGCTGTTCGGCATCGCGGCGGCAGGATTTGCGGGCCTCCTGATCGCCGTATCGTCCGGCTTCATGTTCGTCGAGGACCTGTTCGCGCAGCATCTCGTCCACAAGACGCTGCTCTCGCTGCTCGCGTTGCTGCTGTTCGGCATCCTGGTCGCCGGCCGCTTGTTCGCGGGCTGGCGCGGCCGGCGCGCCGTGTACCTCTATCTCTGGGGCTTCGCCATACTCTGTCTCGCCTATTTCGGCACGCGCTTCGTGCTCGAGATCCTGCTCCACAGGAGCTGGGGTTGATGCGCCACGGTGCCGGCCCGTTTCCTTGACACTGCAGGTGGGTCCTGCTCAACTCGAATGTTTACGATGAACCGGAGGTGCCCAGCCTTTGGGCGGTGACCATCCACTGGCAAGCCTGATCGGTCTGCTTGTTGTCCTGCTGCTGCTTTCTGCCTTCTTCTCGGGTTCGGAAACGGCGCTGATGAGTCTGAATCGCTACCAGCTCCGCCACAAGGCGCGTCAGGGCCACCGCGGCGCCCGGCTCGCCGAAAAACTCCTGCGCAGGCCGGGGCGGATCATCGGTCTGATCCTGCTCGGCAACAACCTCGTCAATATCTTTGCCGCTTCCCTGGTCGCCGTCGTCGCACTGGACATCGGCGGCGAGCCGGCGGTCGCGCTCGGCTCGCTGATCATGACGCTGATAATCCTGGTCTTCGCCGAAGCCGCGCCGAAGACGCTCGCCGCGCTGAATCCGGAACGCGTCGCCTTCCCCGCAGCCATAATCTATTACCCGCTGCTGAAGGTCACCTATCCGCTCGTCTGGCTGACCAACGCCGCGACGAACGCGGTCCTGTTCCTGTTCGGGGTACGTCCCGGCGACACCGAGTTGCAGGCGCTGACCCGCGAAGAATTGCGCACGGTCGTGCATGAGGCCGGCGGCCGCATCTCGAGCCGCTACCGGCAGATGCTGCTCAGCATCCTCGATCTCGAGAAGGTCTCTGTCGACGACGTCATGGTGCCGCACAACGAAATCGTCGGCATCGACCTCGACGAAAACACGGAGTCGATAGAGCACATCATCAACGAGAGCGTGCATACGCGCCTGCCCGTGTTCCGGGACAACATCGACAACGTCGTCGGTGTCCTCCACCTGCGAGTGCTCGCCAATCTCGCGAAACGGTCCTTCGAGCCCGCCGATCTCGTACCGTTGCTCGATGAGCCGTACTTCGTGCCCGAAGGGACGCCTCTGAGCACGCAGCTCGTACAGTTCCAGCGTCGCGGGCAGCGCATCGCACTCGTGGTCGACGAATACGGCGACATACAGGGTCTGGTCACGCTGGAGGACATCCTCGAGGAGATCGTCGGCGAATTCTCGAGCGACCCGGCCGACGAGGCGGACGACGTCGTCCGGGAGGGGCCGGATTCCTGGCTCGTCAACGGAGCCGCCAACATTCGCGAATTGAATCGCACACAGCGCTGGGAACTTCCGACGGACGGGCCGAAGACCCTGAACGGCCTGATTCTCGAATCGCTGGAGACCATCCCGGCCCCGCGCACGCAGCTGCGGATAAGCGGTTACCCGATCGAGATCGTCGCCGCGGACGACAAGCGAATCCGCACGGTGCGAATCGGACAGCGCCTGCAAGAGGAGTCCGATACGGCAGCCTAGAACGCTTCCTCGAACGCCTCAACGACGCGTTTCACGGCGACGACCCGGATACCGTCCGGCGGCCGCTTCGGCGCATTCGCACGCGGCACGATGGCCTGTGTAAAGCCCTGTTTCGCGGCGGCGGCGATGCGTTCTTCACCGAAGCGGACCGGCCTGATCTCGCCCGCAAGCCCGACCTCGCCGAACGCGACGGTGCGCTCCCGGCATGCGAGATTACGAAAACTCGAGACCATCGCGATAAGCGCCGGCAGATCGATCGCCGTCTCGGCGATGCGCAGCCCACCGACCACGTTCACGAACACATCCTCGGCAGCGAGCGCGACGCTGCCGTGACGTTGCAGCACGGCGATCAACAGAGCCAGACGATTGCCATCCATGCCGGTCGCGAGCCGGCGCGGATAGGACGTGCTGCCCTCTGCGACCAGCGCCTGGATCTCGACCAGCAGCGGCCGGCTGCCCTCCCACGCGACGGAGACGATGCTGCCGGGCTCGGCGGTCGTGTCGCGCGACAGGAAGATCGCGGACGGATTGCCGACCTGGCGGAAGCCGCCGGCCGTCATCGCGAACACGCCCATCTCTCCGCTCGCGCCGAAGCGGTTTTTGACGGAGCGGATCAGCGTGTAACGGCTCGCCGGATCGTTCTCGAAGTACAACACCGTATCGACCATGTGTTCGACGACCCGGGGACCCGCTATCGCACCCTCCTTGGTGACGTGTCCGATGACGAACACGGCAACCTCGCTCTGCTTGGCGAATTGCACGATACGCCCGACGCACTCGCGCAGCTGTGCCACGGACCCGGGGGCAGACGGCAGCTGCGTGCTCGACATCGTCTGAATCGAATCGACGACGAGTACCCGCGCGCGCATCGCGACGGCCTGTTCCAGCACGTTTTCGAGCGACGTATCGGCCAACAGCTGCATGCCCTTCGCGGACAGACTGAGGCGCTGCGAGCGCTGCCCGATCTGGCGCAGGGACTCCTCGCCGGTCGCGTACAACACATCCTGCGATCCCGACAGGTGCGCCGCGACCTGTTGCAGCAACGTCGATTTGCCGACGCCGGGATCCCCGCCGAGCAGGACGACCGCGCCCGGCACCAGGCCGCCGCCGAGGACCCGATCGAACTCGTCGAAGCCGGTGGCGTGGCGCAGCGTCAGATCGGCCGGCAGCGCGCCCAGCGGGGCGGCCTCGGC
>JBAUVS010000501.1:0-3967 GCA_049583345.1 Woeseiaceae bacterium | reverse complement strand
AAGCATCGTCGCGCCGGTGTTGTCGACGTCACTCTATTTCGTGATCTTCGGTGCCGCTATCGGTTCGCGTATCTCCGAGATCGACGGTGTCAGCTACGGTGCATTTATCGTGCCCGGCCTGATCATGCTGTCGATCATGACCGAGAGCATCTCGAATGCGTCGTTCGCGATCTATTTCCCGAAATTCGCCGGTACGATCTTCGAACTGCTGTCGGCGCCGGTCTCGGTGATCGAGGTCCTGCTCGGCTACATCGGCGCGGCGGCGACGAAGTCGGTGATCATCGGCGGCATCATCCTGGCCACGGCGAGCTTTTTCGTCGACCTCGACATCGCGCATCCGGCCGTGATGGTGCTGTTCCTGGTGCTGATCTCGGTATCGTTCAGCCTGTTCGGCTTCATCCTCGGCGTCTGGGCCGACGGCTGGGAGAAGCTGACGATCGTGCCGATCCTCGTGATCATGCCGCTGACCTTCCTCGGCGGCACGTTCTACTCGATCAAGATGCTGCCGCCGGTGTGGCAGACGATCAGCCTGTTCAACCCGATCGTGTACCTGATCAGCGGCTTCCGCTGGAGTTTCCATGCGAACGCCGACGTGTCCGTGGGCGTCAGCATGGCCATCGTGCTCTTGTTCCTGGCGGCCTGTATCGGCGTCGTCTGGTGGATCTTCAGGACCGGCTACAAGCTGCGGACCTGAGCCGCGTCAATCGCCGAGCGTGTACTCGTCGATGATCCTGTCGATCGCCTCGCGGCAGACGAGACAGAAATAGCTGACCCGCGTGAACATCACGCAGTTCTCCTCGGGACGGTAATAGTCCTTGCCCTGGTAGTTTGCCCCCTCGAACGCGCCGACGGTGTTGTAGTACTCGGACGACTGCAGCAGGTGCTCGGCATAGTCGGTCGTGTAGTGGAAGAGCTTGTTCATCTCGGCTTCCGGTGCGTCCTCGGCCCGTAACTTCCTGCGCTGCTCCTGCACCGCCATGGAGTGCTTTTCGAACTGGGCCTTCGGCCACGGCGTCGGGATCGGCGTGTTCGGTGCGACCAGGTGCTTCCATTTCAGGTGCTCGGGATCGAGCAGGGCGGTGACATTCGGCTCGAACGGCTCGACGATGTGCTCCGGCGGTTCGTAGGACACGTCGCTCGTGTAGTACTCGTCCGCCAGTCCGGCGAAGTGGTGTCCGAATTCGTGCACGAACAGGTACGGCGCCCATTCGCTGTTGGCCGCTGCGGTGCTGTAAAGGCCGTAGATACCCCCGCCGCCGTAGACCTCGCTGTTGGTCAGGATCTCGACGAAATCGTAGGGCGTCGATGATGCGATGCGGCGCATCGCCTTGTTGTCGAATGTCAGGATATAACGCTCGGAGCGGAACGCGTCGTAGGTCGCGCCGATGGGCGAGTCGCGATAGGTATGCGTGGACGGCCGCGAGACACCCGATTCTGCCGCGGCAGGGGCCAGCGCCCAGACGTTGAAATCGTCCTTGCGCTCCTTGAACGGCGACGTCGCGAACAGGATGTTCGTCAGGTCGCGCGCCTTCGCCACGAACGCATCCTGTTCGGCCGCGGTGTAGCCGTCTCCGAGGATCAGCAGGTCGACCTTGTGCGCCGGGTCGCCGCTGACGAGTATCGGCACGACAGCGTCCCGGTAGGCAGCCGATTCGTGGTGCACGAGGTAGTCCGCGGGATCGATGTGCGTGCGCCAGACCTCGGCGAATGCGTTCTGCGGATCGCGCTTCTTCAGCACGACGTCGAATTCCTTGTCTTGCGCGGGGAAGCGCAAAGATTCGCTGAATGTGCGGTTGCTCTCCCTGGCCTCGCTCGTGGTTTCCCACTCGCCGTAGATGCTGCTGAAACTACGCGACCAGGCCACCGCACCGGTGGCGGAGTCGACGATCTCGAACAGGTACTTGCCGCGCAGTGTCGTGTCGATCGGACGGCTCATGTTGCCGCTGAATGGCAGGGGTTCCAGCACGACCTGGTCGAGGCTGAAAAACTCCGAACCGCGGTTGCCGGAGTGGTAGAAGTCGAGCCGCATCGTCGCCGGCGCAGCCGCCTGTGCAGACAGTGAACAAAACAGTGCAACGAGAAGGGCGCAAGCCGCCTGGAGTTTCATCGCGTCCCCCGATGGCGCTTATTGAGTAGAATCTACCAATATCAGAAAAGCAGGCTTGGCGAAACACGAGGGCCGTTCCGATGCTAGCATTGAACGGACCGCACGCGGCGGCTCGTGAGCGAGGCGGCCTTCATGGGCCGAGCGGACACTTTCGAATACAGGATTTGCACATGGAAACCGCGTTTGCCGCAATTATCGAGAAATGCAATCTCGCGCTGGATACGCCAGACCCCCAGGCCAACATCGAGGCCATCTTGCTCGACGCCGCAAGGGATCCGGCCATAGCCGATGCGATCGCCGAACGTAAGAGATTCACCAGCCTCCCGGATCTGGCTATTTACCGGAGCGAGCAACTGACGCTGCTGGCCGGCGCACTCCCGCCCGGCTTCAGTGCCGCACCGCACAACCACAACCTCTGGTCCGTGGTCGGCGTCTGCGCCGGCCAGGAAGACAATCAGTTCTTCGAAAGGGACGGCGACGGACTCAGGCAGGTCGGCCAGACATCCGTCGTCGGCCCGGGCGTGTTGCCGAACGGACCGGATGTGATCCACGCCATCTGCAATCCGCTCGACGTACCGCTGCTCGTGTTGCACGCTTACGGCGGCGACCTGTTCTCGACGCCACGCAGTAACTGGGATCCCGAGACGAACAAGGAAATACCGTTCGACTGGCAGAAGGTCCGTTCGAAGACCGACGGTTGATGCGCGGCAGCCGAGGACAGGGCGAATTGATCAATCGAGCCTGGATGAAGACAGCAGCGGGGTCGACACATGGATACGCCACGACCTGAAATGCCCTCGACGTTTGTCACCGTGGTCGCCTGGGTGTTCATCGTCTTCTCCGCGCTCGGCGTGCTGATGACGACGGCGCAAAACGTGATGCTCTCTCTGATGCCCGCTTTCACAGGATCGGCCGATGCAGGTTTCCTGGAACGCCATTTCCGGATTCTTTTCGCGATTCCCTGGGTGCTGTCCGCATCGATGCTTGTGGCCTCGGCGGGACTGCTCAAGCGTCGAGAATGGGCGCGGAAGATATTTATCGGGCTGCTCTCCCTCGGTGTACTGTACCTGGCCGGATCCCTCGCTCTGATTGGACTTATGGATTCCGGCTCGCCCCCCGAACCGCCAGGTGCATCGCCCGAGTTTCAGGAAATGTCCCGGCAGTTGGAAATCATGCACTTCGGCATGGAAGTGCTTACCATAATCCTGGTGGTTCTATTCTCCGGCGTATTCATCTGGATCATCCGCAGGCTGATGCAGCCCTCGGTGTGTGCGGAGTTTGAAACATGGAATTGATTTGGTCAGGAACAGGCAGGGCGACGGGGCATCGCGTTGGAGAAGAGTGACAAATGCCGGCAACGAAGAGACTGAATACCGGGGAGAGTGCGCAGCTGCTGGCTACCTTGCAGGCGCGTTTCGAAAGTAACATGCCGCGTCACCGGGACCTCTCCTGGGACGAGGTCGCACGAGCCGTCCAGGCACATCCCGGGAAGCTGTGGTCGCTGCAGGAAATGGAGAGGACGGGCGGAGAACCGGACGTCGTGGGCCACGACAAGAAGACCGGCGAGTACCTGTTCTACGATTGTTCGGCGGAGAGCCCCAAGGGACGCAGAAGTATCTGCTACGACCGCGAGGCGCTGGACGCAAGAAAGGAGCACAAGCCGAACAACAACGCCGTCGACATGGCATCTGCGATGGGCATCGAGCTGTTGACGGAAGAGCAGTACCGAGAGCTGCAACGGTTCGGGGAGTTCGATTTGAAAACATCGAGCTGGGTGAAGACTCCGGCGGAGATCAGAGAGCTGGGCGGCGCCATTTTTTGCGATCGCCGCTACGGGCAGGTCTTTACCTACCACAACGG
>JBAUVS010000500.1:0-7330 GCA_049583345.1 Woeseiaceae bacterium | reverse complement strand
GCGACATCGCGTTCGACGATGCGATGGACGTCGACGACGTGCGGCGCGCGCTCGTGTCCTTGCGCGGCATCGGCGCCTGGACGGCGGAGTACGTGGCGTTGCGGGCGCTCAAGGACCCCGACGCATTCCCGGCATCCGATCTCGGCTTGCTGAAAGCGGTGGAGGGCGCGGGTATCGACGGCGCCACGGCGCTCGCGCACCGGGCGGAAGCATGGCGCCCCTGGCGCGCCTATGCGGCACTATTATTGTGGAGCTCCCTGGCGGGCTCCGGAGGTTGAACGATGTATTACTGTTACCTGGACACACCGATCGGCGACCTGTTGCTTGCCGGCGATGAAGAGGCGCTCGCGCTCGTCGGATTCCCGCAGGGCTCGATGCGGCGCGACCCCGAACCCGACTGGATCTACAACGAGAAGCCGTTCGCCGAGGTGCGCCGGCAGCTGAAGGAGTACTTCGCCGGCGAACGCAAGACTTTCGAATTGCCGCTGAAGCTGACCGGCACCGAATTCCAGGTGCAGGTGCTCGAGGAGCTGCAGCGCATCCCCTACGGCGAGACGAAGTCGTATCGCGATATCGCGGAAAGCATCGGCCGGCCCAAAGCCGTGCGCGCCGTCGGCGCCGCGAACGGCCGCAACCCGATCCCGATCATCGTCCCCTGCCACCGCGTCATCGGCAGCCACGGCGAACTGACCGGCTTCGGCGGCGGCCTCGACACCAAGGAAGCCCTGCTGCGCCTCGAGGCGGAGAACAGCGCGCTGATGCGCTAGGGCACACCGGTCGGCAAATCAATCATCGTCGAGCTTGTCGAGCAAGAATTGCACCCATTTATTCCCCGGGTCCATCTCGAGGGCTTTCAGGTATCGCTCGCGGGCTGCCGGTATGTCTCCTTTCGTGACCATCACCTGACCCTCAAGAGAGACGGTTCGTGCCGAATCGGGGTACCAGATGAGATTGAAATCAAGGAACTGCAATGCGCCGTCCGGATCGCCCCGATCTGCCAGTTGCTCGGCCAGAATCGTCAGTGCCTTCTCGCTGAAGTCGTAGGTGAACCCGCCGTAATAGCGTTCACGCAACTTGCGGTACAGTTTGGCCGCACTTTCGAAGCCGCCCCCTCGGTATGCACGTTCGAGCACGTCCTGGATCATCAGGGGCTTGGCCTGGCCTCGATGGCAAGTGCCGCAACTGACAGTCACGAGTTCGTCGGCCGGCTTGCCGAGAGACTCCGCGAGATAGGCGTTGATGTCATTGACCATTTTGATCATGAGGCGGGCCTTGCGCTTCTTTTCCTTGTCGTCAAGAGAGAAATCGAAAGTTTTCAGATTCTCCGGATCTTCGGCGACGTGACAGTCCGAACACTTCGAGCCGGTATCTCCGGCAAAGAACCTCATTGTCCAACGCAATTCGTTCGCCGAGATGTCCTCAGGGAGTATCTTGAGGTTGCTCGGGTCGTCCCAAATGCCGGCGCGGCTCTCGATGCCGAAAGCCAACAGACCCGCGAAGAGGATCGCGCGGACACGTGAGTTACGCTGTCCCATCATGACCGTTCCTTCGAATCGATACGATTGCGGTGAGCGATATTGGACCTGTACGGAGGGTCACGATGGTCCGCGAATTGTCAGGATTTCGTCAGAATCTCGCGATCCGTCCATTGGGCCGGCCGATTTTGCGGGCGGCGGAGATACACTGGGCACATGTCGCGATCGCGGAAACAGGTTCTGCCCGGCGCACGGCGATCGCCGCTCATTCTCGCCATGTTGTTGGCGAGTCTCGTCCTGGTCGGCGTCCTCGGTTGGCAATCGTGGCGGCTGCAGCGATCGAACGCGGTGATCGCCGAAGCGGTTCTGCGCGACTATGCAGGTCTGGTCATTGACGAATACGCGCGCCGGGCGACGACGGCGCTCGGCTATCGCGGCTACTATCCGCTGATCACGGCGATCGCCAACTCGGAATCGCCGTCGGCAATGCGCAAGGCACTGGATGCCGGGCGACCTGACGATCGCCCTCCGTCACTTGCGGCGGGACTCTTCATCGTGACCGACAACGGCACGCAAACGGACATTGGCGCACCGGGACCGGCAGTCGCGGCGCTTCTGGAGGAAGTGCGCCGCTTTGTCGCTCGCGACAACGCCCCATACTATTCCTTGTTCGACACATCTGGGCGTGAGCAGGCGATCTTTGCGGTCCGTGACGACTTTTCGGGCCGCAGGCGGCCCGGGTTCATCGTCGCCGGACGCGGAGTTTCCACCTCACTGCAAGCCGCGCAGGCGAGTGGCCCGCTGTTGCCCGCATCGCTGGCCGGCGGCCACCTGAGTAACGTCATGTTGTTTCTGCGCGTCAGGAATCCGGCCGGAGACGTGCTTTACGAAGTACATCCTGAATTCGATGGATCATTGACGGTCGAGCGCACATTGGGCGACGACTACCAGGGCATCCTCGCCGGATACACGATCGCGGCGTCGCTCAACCCTGCGTCGGCGTCTTCCCTGGTCATCGGCGGTTTGCCACAGTCACGGCTGCCGCTGCTCCTGTTCGTGATGCTCATGGTGGTCGTATTGCTTGTCATGGCGATATGGCTGTCTAGCCGCGAGCAAGCCGTTATGGCAATGCGGGCCGATTTCATCTCGCAGGTGTCGCACGAATTGCGTACCCCGCTGACACAGATTCGCATGTTTGCCGAGACGTTCCTGCTCGACAGGCTTCGCAACGAGTCCGACCGCATCCGGGCACTTCAGATCATCAATGGCGAAGCACAGAGGCTCACTCACCTGGTCGAGAACATCCTGCGGTTCTCGACACACGCTAAGACAACGAAATGCAACCTGCGTCTGCAACCGATAGCACCTGTTATTCGCGACGTCTGTGGCACGTTGCAGGCGACCGCAAATCAGACTTGCTTCGTCCTCGATCTCGATGATACTGCCGTCGGCATTGTCGACACCGATGCGCTGCGCCAGATTCTTCTCAATCTTCTCGACAATGCGGTCAAGTACGGACCCAAACCTCAGCGGGTAACGGTGGCGCTCGCTGTTCAGGGCGACGTGCTACGCGTGAGCGTCGCGGACGAAGGGCCCGGCATCCCGGCGGCGGAGCGCGAACGAGTCTGGTCAGCGTTTTACCGCCTCGGACGCGAGCAGGACACTGCCGTCAGCGGCACCGGCATCGGACTTGCGGTAGTTCGCGCGCTCGTCGAGGCCATGCACGGCCGCTGTTACGTGGCGGACAACAGCCGGGGAGCGGAAATCGTCGTCGAACTGCCCATCGGAGCCGAACGTGGCTGAATCCGCCCATATCCTGATCGTCGAAGACAACGACGATCTTGCCTTCGGCCTGCGAACCAACCTCGAGGTGCAGGGATACGAGGTCGACATCGCATCCAGCGGTCCCGAAGGACTCGAGCTGGCACGAACGCTCAACCCCGCGCTGATCGTGCTCGACCTGATGCTGCCAGGCCTCGGCGGCATCGACGTGCTGCGTAGCCTGCGCGCCGCCGGCGCCACGATGCCAATACTGATCCTGACGGCGAAGAGCGAAGAGGTGGACAAGGTGTCGGGATTGCGGCTAGGCGCCGACGACTACGTGACGAAGCCGTTCGGACTGATGGAACTCATGGCGCGGGTCGAGGCTTTGTTGCGACGTTACGGCGGCGGCGAGTCCGGGCCGTTGGACGTGTATCGGTTCGGCGATATCGAAGTTCATCCGCAAGCTCGGCAAGTGATCCTGGCCGATGCGCCGGTCGACATCACCCCCAAGGAATTCGATCTCCTGCTGGCATTGCTGAGGCGCGGCGGCGCGGTGGCGACGCGCCTCGAACTTATGAGCGAAGTCTGGGGACATTCTTCGGCCGTGATTAGCCGCACGGTCGACACGCACGTCGCGGAGCTGCGGCGCAAGCTCGAGCGCGTGCCGGCAAGGCCGAAGCACATTCTCACAGTCCGCAAGGTGGGCTATCGTCTTGTCGGGAACTAGGTAAGCACCACGCCAGCCGGCGTCAATGTGGTCGCGCTGCAGGCAGCGCACTTACAGGTGTTTTCCCTGCAGGGCGCGAACGGCGATGGAGGGTTTCACGCCGTCGAGCAGCCGGTCGTCGTCACGCAGTTCCGTGAACGTGCTCTCGAGCGGCAGGATCCCGGCCCAGACGGGCGTGGCGTAATCGAACGGCTCGTCGGCCGGCATCCCGGTCGAGATCTTGGCGGACGCGGATTCGATCCCGAGCGCGATGACGCCGGTCATCTTGAGCTCTTTCGTCAACGGTGCCCGCAGTTCCGCCCAGCGGCCGGGCATCGTGTGTTCGCTGATGGTGTGCAGCGCATGCAGCCTGGCATCGGCGTCGTCGACAAATCCGGGCCGGCCGAACACCGTGACCGACCGGTAGTTCAGCGAGGAGTTGAAGGCGGAACGCGCCAGCACGAGCGCATCGACCAGCGTGACGTTGACGCAGGCCCGCTCGGTCTGCTCGAGCAGCCGGATCACGCGCGCCTTGCGGGCGCCGTGCAGGTACAGCGTCTCGCCGTCGCGGCCGTAGATCATCGGCACGACGACCGGCGCGCCGTCCTGCACGAAGCCGACGTGCGCCACCAGCCCGGCGTCGAGGATCGCATGCACGGTATCGCGGCCGTAAGTCGCCTTGTCCTTCAGCTGGCGGACCCGGTTCCGCGCGGTCACCTCGTAAGGCTTGGTCATCGCGCCGGCCTCACAACACCCGCGGCGCGAGGTAGATCGCGACCAGCGACACGAGCACGATGCTGAACACGTTCAACACCATGCCGGCGCGAGCCATCTTCGGGATCGTCAGGAGGCCGGAACCGAACACGATCGCATTCGGTGGCGTGGCGACCGGCAGCATGAAGGCGCAGCTGGCGGCCAGGGTCACGGGCACCGTGAGCAGCACGGGATCGAAGCCTGCCTCGATCGCGATGGCGCCGACGATCGGCAGGAACGTCGCGGTGGTAGCGGTATTGCTCGTCAGTTCGGTGAGCAAGATGATCATACCCGCGACGATGAAGACGATGGCCACGATCGGCAGCGTGCCGATCGCCTGCAGGTTCGCGCCCAGCCACTCGGCCAGACCGGTGTCGGTGACGGCGTGCGCCAGTGACAGGCCCCCGCCGAACAGCAACAGCACGCCCCAGGGCAGCTTCTCGGTATAACGCCAGCGCATCAGCATCGGATCTTCTGCATCCTTGCTCGGGACAAGGAACATCGCGATGGCGCCGGCCATCGCTATGCCGGAATCGTCCAGACCGGACAGCGCCGGGATCCGGATCAGCAGCGGCCGGAATACCCAGGTCAGCGCCATGATGGCGAACACGATGCTGACGCGCTTTTCCGGGACGGTCATCGGGCCCATCTCTTGGCGCATGCGGGCAAGCTCGGCCCGGCCCTCACCGCCGGTGCGGAACTCGACCCTGAACACGACGCGCGTCAGCGCAAGCCAGGCGAGCGGCAGCATTGCGGCCGTGAGCGGGAGGCCGATCAGGATCCAGTTCGCGAAGTGGATGTCGGTGCCGTATTCGTCGGACATGAAAGCGGCGAACATCGCGTTGGGCGCCGTGCCGACGAGCGTCGTCATGCCGCCGATCGTCGCAGCGTAAGCCACGCCGAGCAGCAGCGCGCATTCGAAGTCGCGGCGGCCGCCCTCGTCGAGCTCGCCGACGGAATTGTGGATGACGGTAATGACCGACATGGCGATCGGCAGCAACATCATCGTCGTCGACGTGTTTGTCACCCACATGCTGATCAGCGCGCTCGCCAGCATGAAGCCGCCGATCAGCGAGCGGCCGCCGCTGCCTGCGATGCGCAGCACGTTGAGGGCGATACGGCGGTGCAGATTCCAGCGCTGCATCGCGAGTGCGACGATGAATCCGCCGAGGAACAGGAACACGACCTTGTTCGCGTATGGGGAAGCCGCATCCTGGATATTCGAGATGCCGAGCAGCGAGAACACCGCGAGCGGCAACAGGGACGTCACCGCGATCGGCACGGCTTCGGTCGCCCACCAGATCGCCATCAACACGCCGATCGAAGCCGTCATCCAGCCGGCCTGCGCCAGGTCCTCGGGCGGCCCCGCGACCAACATCACGGCGAACAGCCCCACACCCAGCCACAGGCCGACGTTCTGGTGAGTGGACCTCGGGCCCGAGCGAGCTGGCTGATTCAATGCCGGATTCCCCCTCGCATCGGCCCAAAACTACATCTTGTGCATATCTCGCCTTTGTATACAAGATGTAGTAGCATTCGCCGCGTACCAATCCGGTACGCACGGAGACGGGATGTAGAAGGCAATGCGGATGGGGCGCCGTGCCGGATGCACGATTCCACGGCAGGCTTCACGTGCTTCCTCTCAACACGTAGCTCGAGTGACTGGTCGTCTGCGCGGCCGTCATGTGTCTGGAAGAAGCGGCTCATCCCTTGTTCGCGGTTGACGCAGCCAACAGCGCGACACGGATGTCTCGTACCCTGCGTTTCGTGACTCGCCGGATACATCTTCTGCTTGCTATGCCGCCCAGTTTCTGGGCGGCTTTTTTCGTGGTGCTGATCGCGGGCTGTGCCGCCGGTCCGCCGAAGTTGCCGTACCCGGCTTTTATCCAGTCCGATGCCTTGCCGGACGTGTTCCTCGCGAGCCTGCCCGGCGTGCGGGCGAAGCAGTTCTCCGGCGATCCGCAGACGCGCCGCAGCAGCAATCGGGTCGACCTGCCGCCCGGCTGGCAGGGCACGACCGGGGCGTCGCCCGGCAAGACGCTCGAGCTCTTCGTGCTGGCCGGACAGGTCGACGCCGGCGACATCGCCTTGCCGCCCGGCGGCTACCTCTACGCGCCGGCCGGCAACATCGGCTTCAACCTGAACACGAGCGAGGGCGCGCGCGTGCTCTATTATCTCGACGACGTCGATCCGGCCACGATGATCCGCACGCCGATCCTGCTCGACAGCAAATTCGTCGACTGGCAGCCGACGGCCGTCAAGGGTGTGGACATCAAGGAGCTTCGTTCCGATCCGGGCAGCGGCGGACGCATCTGGCTGGAACGCATCGCGCCCGGCGCGGTGCTGCCATGGCAATCCTCGTCCGCGATCCGCGAAGGCTACCTCGCGGCCGGACAATTCCAGGGCAGCGAATGCGTGAACGGCGAGGTGCGTACCGGCACCTATCAGCCCGGCGGCTACTTCTACCGGCCGGCCGGCACGTTCAGCGGCGGTCCCAAGGCGAAGGCGCTGACCGAATCCATCTGGGTACTGCGCGAACGCAGCAAGGGTACGATCATCACGACCGACGCCTGCCGGCCGGCGCCGCCTACTACCCCCTGACCCTTGGGCGGGGTCATTGCGAGCGAAGCGA
>JBAUVS010000499.1:0-3215 GCA_049583345.1 Woeseiaceae bacterium | reverse complement strand
GTGCAGCAACAATGGGTATACGTAATTTCATGACTTGTTTGACCGGCCGGGTTGCCGGATGGTTCGCCCTCCCGTTTAATCTACACCCATCGCCAGAATCCGGGATTTTCAACAATGTCACAAGTCGCAATCGAGACCGATGCCCTGATCGTCGGCGCCGGGCCCTGCGGGCTGTTCCAGGTCTTCGAGCTGGGCCTGCTCGGCGTGAAAGCCCACGTCGTCGACACGATGCGCGTCGTCGGCGGCCAGTGCGCGGAATTGTATCCGGACAAGCCGATCTACGACATCCCCGGCATCCCGGTGATCAACGGCCAGGACCTCGTCGACAACCTCATGGCGCAGATCGAGCCGTTCGAGCCCGTCTTCCACCTGGGCGAAGAAGTCTGCGAGCTCGGCGCGCTCGGAGCGGACCGGTTCCGCGTCCTGACCGACGCGGGCACCGAGTTCATCGCCCGTACCGTGTTCGTCGCCGGCGGGGTCGGCTCCTTCCAGCCGCGCCGGCTGCGCTTCGAGGGCATCGAGGCGTTCGAGGACAAGAGCCTGTTCTACCGGGTGCGCGATCCCGCGCGTTTCGCCGGCAAGCGCATCGCGATCCTCGGCGGCGGCGACTCGGCACTCGACTGGACGCTGGCACTGGCGCCGGCGGCGAAGACCTGCATGCTGGTGCATCGCCGCGAGGAGTATCGCGGCGCGCCGGCCTCGGTCGAACGCATGCGCGCGCTCGCCGCGGACGGCAAGGTCGAGCCGGTCATCGGCAAGGTCAGCGGCTACCGCGCGGACGCCGGCGCGATCGCGGCCATCACGGTCGAGATCGGCGATGCCGAGCACGAATTCGCCTGCGATGCGCTGCTCGTGTTCTATGGCCTCGCGCCCAAGCTCGGGCCCATCGCGGACTGGGGCCTCGACATCAACCGCAAGACGATCAACGTCGATCCGGAGCGCTTCCAGACCAACATCCCGGGCGTCTATGCCATCGGCGACATCAACTACTACCCGGGCAAGAAAAAACTCATCCTGTGCGGTTTCCACGAGGCGGCGCTGGCCGCGTTCGCGGCGAAGGAGCGGCTCGATCCGGCACACAAGGTACGCCTGCAATACACGACGACGAGCCCGCTGATGCACGAGCGCCTCGGCGTCAAGCCGGACTGACGCCGCGCCGGGTGTGGTAGGCTGCCCCTGGACGAGGATCGGGGGAGCGTTGTTGAAACGAGCGTCGGGCATCGCCAGCGCCTATCCGGAGCTGACCTGGCAAGCGCTCATCGTCGGCTGGTTGCTGGGCGCCGTCATCGCAGTCTCGATCGGCTACGCGGCGCTGATCCTCGGCTTTTCCATCGAGGGCTCCGAACTCGCCGCGATCCTCGGCTTCGGTATCCTGCGCGGCCTGTTCCGCCGCCGCAGCATCGTCGAGAACAACATCGTGCAGACCGTCGCCAGCGCCGTGAACGGCGCCTCGGCCGGGATGATGTTTTCGGTGCCGGCGATCTTCCTGCTCGGCTACGGCGACCACTTCAATAAATACGTGCTGACCTTCGGCTGCATCGCCGGCGCGTTCCTCGGCATCGCGTTCATCATCCCGTTGCGCAAGCACATGATCGATTTCGAGCGCCTGACGTATCCGGGCGGCGTGGCGGTGGCGACGATCCTGAAGTCACCGGGCGCGGGCGTGCGCAAGGCCGTCCTGCTGGTAGCGGCGGGACTGGTCAGTGCGGCCGTGCAGGTCCTGTGCATACACTATCGCGTGACCGACTGGGATCTCGGCGCGCTGCTGCACCTGCCGGCCTATATGAACGGCGTCTGGTTCCTGTCGCTGATGACGATCGGCGTGGGCTTCATCGCGGGCCGCGGCGGCATCGCGTTCATCATCGGCGGTTTCGTCTGCTACTGGTTCCTGTCGCCGATGCTCGCCGCGACCGGGGCATTCCCGGTCGACGCGGCCGGCCAGGTCATCGACGCGCCGAACGCGCTGCGCCTGATGCTGTACCGGCCACTCGGCATCGGCATGCTGATCGGCGGCGCGATCATGGGCGTCGTGCTCGCCGCGCCGCTGATCCTGAGCGCCATACGCTCGATGCAGAAGGCCGCGGGCATGGCGGCGGGCGAGTCCGCCGACGAGCTGCCGATCCGGCTGCTGTACATCGCGATCGGCGGCGCGGCGCTGCTGCTGTGCATCATGGCCGTGACCTCGGTCGAGGAGATGAGCCTGGGGCGCGGCATCGCGATGGCGCTGTTCGGCACGCTCTGGATCTGGATGGCGGGCATCATCCTCTCGGAAGCGATCGGCCGCACGAACTGGTCGCCGCTGTCCGGCATGACGCTGGTCGGAATCACGCTGCTCATCGTGCTGACCCAGGGCATGGACCGCGCCGACTCCATCGTCGCCGCGATCATGGTCGGCGCCGCCACCTGTGTCGCGATGGCTCAGGCGACCGACCTGATGCTCGACCTCAAGACCGGCTACCTCGTCGGCGCGACGCCGCGCATGCAGCAGCTCGGGCAATTTGCGGGCGCCTGGCTCGGCCCCATCATCGTCATCGCGCTCATCTTCGTGCTCAACGACTACTACACGCTCGGCAGCGCGCGGCTGCCCGCGCCGCAGGGACAGGCGCTGGCCAGCACCATCGACGGCATCATGGGCGGCGACGTGCCGCTGCAAAAATACGCGGCAGGCGCCGTGCTCGGCGGCGTACTGTCCGCGCTGATGGGCGGCCTCGGCATCACCGTCGGCCTCGGCTTCTACCTGCCGTTCAACATCGTGCTCACCTATTCGCTCGGCACGCTCGGCCGCGAGCTCTCCGACCGCTACCTCGGCAAGGACCGCAGCGAGAGTGTCGGCATCCCCATCGCGGCCGGCCTCATCGTCGGCGAGGCGCTGGTCGGGGTCGGCGACGCCATACGCCACGTGCTGGCGGCGTCGTGAGGCGTCCGTGCCGATGAAGCGCTTCGCCTACCTGCTGGTCGTCGCCGGATTCCTCGCCGGCGCGTATGCGACGGCGCTCGATGCGCGCGACGTGAATTGGCCGCTGTTCGCGATCGCCGCCGGCGCCGCCATCGCGGGCGTCATCATCGCCAAGCGTGCCGACGCCTCGAAGGCGCGTTCGCGTTCCGTGCTGACGGCGAATCGCCAGCAACTCGGCGAATCCATCGGCAACGTCGCGCGCGACCTCGGCACGGCCGCCGACGGCACAGCGCTGCACGGCCCGGACCTGCGCGCCTGG
>JBAUVS010000498.1:0-1756 GCA_049583345.1 Woeseiaceae bacterium | reverse complement strand
CGCCGCAGCGGCGTCAGTCGACGGCGGCCGCTGGTATCGGGTCCGTTCTCGGTCGAGACGTTTTCGACAGGTTGCTCTTTGCTCATTTCGTGGAAAGGATCTGACGGCAATCGAGTTTGCAGTATCGATTCACTGCCGGTCAATGTAATATGTCGCGGGCACTGCCACGACGATCGAATGCAACTCCATGACTCTCTAACAGATCTGCTCGCGGACGCACGCGGCAGAGATCGCCACATTCGGTTCATCGACGGCGAACAGGACGAATCGACCCTGAGCTTCGCGGACCTGTGGGAGAGGGCGCTCGCGCTGCTCGGTTCGCTGCAGGCACGCGGCATGCGCAAAGGCGACGAACTGGTCGTCTTCAGCACCTCGAACGAGAGCTTCGTGGTCGCATTCTGGGCCGCGATTCTCGGCGGCATCGTCCCCGTGCCCGTCGCGGTGGGCATCAGCGACGAACATCGCTACAAGCTGTTCAGGATACTGGGACAGCTCGAACGCGGGACCCTGTTCACCGACGCGCCGTTGCTGGACCGCCTGCTCGAATTCGCGGCATCGGAATCGCTGGACGACATCCGCTCGAAACTGCAGTCGGCCACGGTCCTGATCGGCGACATCCGGCCGGGAGAGGCGGGCGAGATCTGCAGCGCGGATCCGCAGGATCTCGCCTTCATCCAGTATTCGTCCGGATCGACCAGCGACCCCAAGGGGGTCTGCCTCACGCATCGCAACCTGTGCACGAACATCCGTGCCATCGTCGAGGCCGCGCGCTGGGCACCGGAGGAGACCAGCCTGAGCTGGATGCCCCTGACGCACGACATGGGCCTCATCGGTTTCCACCTGAGCGTGCTGGCGGCGGGCATGAATCACGCCGTCATGGACACCAGCGTCTTCGTGCGGCGCCCGCTCCTGTGGATGCTGAAGGCGGCCGAACTCGGGACGACACAACTGTGTTCGCCGAACTTCGGCTACAAGCATTTCCTTAAGCTGTTCGAGCGCAAGGGTCCGCAGGATCTCGACCTGTCCCGCGTCAAACTGATCCTGAACGGTGCCGAGCCGATCTCCTACGCACTGTGCGAGGAGTTCCTGGACGCACTCGCGCCCTTCGGCCTGCGGCGCTCGACGATGTGCCCGGTGTACGGACTCGCCGAGGCGACGGTGGGTGTCTCGTTCCCGGAACCCGGCCGCGAGCTGTCCCGGATCGTCGTGCACCGCCACTCGCTGCGCATCGGCGAAGCGTTCGAGTCCGCGGAGCCGGGCGAGGACGATGCCGTCAGCTTCGTCAGGGTGGGCAAGCCGATGCGCGACGTCGAGATCCGTATCGCCGACGACGCCGACACCGTGCTGGACGAGGGCCGCGTCGGCAACGTCCAGCTCCGGGGCGGCAGCATGACCGAGCGCATCTACGGCGACGAGGCGACGACGCGCGCGCTGTTCACGGCGGACGGCTGGCTGCGCACCGGCGACTGCGGCGTATTCGTCGACGGCGAGCTCGTCATCACTGGCCGCGCCAAGGACATCATCATCGTCAACGGCCAGAACTACTACCCCCACGACATCGAGGAGATCGCCGCCGCGGTCGAGGGCCTGGATCTCGGCAAGGTCGTCGCCGGCGGCACGCGGCGCAGGGGCAGCCAGACCGAGGAACTGATCGTGTTCGTGCTGTACCGGCGCGGCATCGACGACTTCCGGCGGCTCGCGGACCGGGTCCGTGCCCGGATCGCCGAGCACAGCGGTCTCGAAGTCGACCACGTGA
>JBAUVS010000497.1:0-6956 GCA_049583345.1 Woeseiaceae bacterium | reverse complement strand
AACCCGTCGATCACGCGCGACGTGTCGGGCGAGGGCGTGCAGCAGGCGCTCCTCAAGCTGATCGAGGGCACGATCGCCTCGGTGCCGCCGCAGGGCGGCCGCAAGCACCCGCAGCAGGAATTCCTGCAGGTGGACACCAGCAACATCCTGTTCATCTGCGGCGGCGCGTTCGCCGGGCTCGACAAGATCATCATGAACCGGTCCTCGAAGAGCGGCATCGGCTTCGTCGCGCACGTGAAGACCGAGAAGAACGAGCAGTCGGTCGGCGAGTTGCTGCTCGAAGTGGAGCCCGAGGACCTGATCCGCTACGGCCTGATCCCCGAGTTCGTCGGCCGCCTGCCGGTCGTCGCGACGCTCGAGGAACTGGACGAGGAAGCGCTCATCCAGATCCTGCTCGAACCGAAGAACGCGCTGACCAAGCAGTATCGCAAGCTGTTCGAGATGGAGGGCGTCGAACTCGAATTCCGCGACGACGCCCTGGCGGCCGTGGCGCAGCGTGCCATGGAACGCAAGACGGGCGCGCGCGGCCTGCGCACGATCCTGGAGAACGTCCTGCTCGACACGATGTACGATCTGCCGTCGGCGACGAGTGCGCGCAAGGTGGTGGTCGACGAGTCGGTCGTCTCGGGCGAGACCAAGCCGTATGTGATCTACGAGTCGGAAGAGTCCCCGACGATCAGTATCGAAAAGCATCCGCCGCGGGCGACGGGTTCGGACGGCGCGTAGCGGCAATATCATCGCGACCCGGAGTGGATTGCTTCGTCGCGGTGCGCCTCGCAATGACGACATCTCTGGCAGGTGTCATTGCGAGCGAAGCGAAGCAATCCAGACGGTTCGCTTGGGCAAAAGCAATACTTGATTTCGAAGGTTTCGGACGCACATCCGTGGCCGCGACGCTTATGAGGTGAAGCCGTGTCTGAGCACGAATTGAACCCCGAATCGGAATCCCCCGCCGACCAGTCCGGCGTACCGGTGCTGCCGCTGCGCGATGTGGTCGTCTATCCGCATATGGTCATCCCGTTGTTCGTCGGCCGCGACAAGTCGATCGTGGCCCTCGACAAGGCGATGAGCGCCGGCAAGCGGATTCTCCTCGTCGCCCAGAAGGCGGCGGACCTGGACAGCCCGCAGCCCCCGGACCTGTACGAAGTCGGCACGCTGGCGACGATCCTGCAGCTCCTGAAGCTGCCCGACGGCACGGTCAAGGTGCTCGTCGAGGGCGCGGAGCGCGCACTGATCGACCGCATCAACGTCGGCGACCATTTCTCCGCCGAGATCACGCTGCTGAACGAAGAAGATCGTCACGACGAGCGCGAGATCGACGTGCTGGTGCGCTCGATCATCGCCCAGTTCGAACAGTACGTGAAACTGAACAAGAAGGTGCCGCCCGAGATCCTCACCTCGCTGTCGGGCATCGACGAGCCGGGCCGGCTCGCCGACACCGTCGCGGCGCACATGGCGCTCAAGCTCTCCGAGAAACAGCGCATCCTCGAGATCCAGGACGTCAAGTCACGCCTCGAGCAGGTGCTCGGCATCATCGAGGGCGAGATCGACGTGCTGCAGATCGAGAAACGCATCCGCGGCCGCGTCAAGCAGCAGATGGAGAAGAGCCAGCGCGAGTATTACCTCAACGAACAGATGAAGGCGATCCAGAAGGAGCTCGGCGAGATCGAGGACGCGCCGAACGAGCTGGCCGATCTCGAGAACCGCATCGAGAAGGCGGGCATGTCGAAGGAGGCGCGCGACAAGGCCACCTCGGAACTGAACAAGCTCAAGCTGATGTCGCCGATGTCCGCCGAGGCGACCGTCGTCCGCAATTACATCGACTGGCTGCTGAAGGCGCCCTGGAAGAAGCGCAGCAAGGTCTTCAAGGACTTGAAGCGCGCCGAAGAGGTGCTCGAGGCGGACCACTACGGGCTCGAGCGCGTCAAGGAGCGCATCCTCGAATACCTCGCCGTGCAGCAGCGCGTGCGGCGCCTGAAGGGCCCCATCCTGTGCCTCGTCGGGCCCCCGGGCGTCGGCAAGACCTCGCTGGGCCAGAGCATCGCGCGGGCCACGAACCGCAAGTTCGTGCGCATGTCGCTCGGCGGCGTCCGCGACGAGGCCGAGATCCGCGGCCACCGGCGCACCTACATCGGTTCGATGCCCGGCAAGATCGTGCAGAATCTCGGCAAGGTCGGCGTGAGGAATCCGCTGTTCCTGCTCGACGAAGTCGACAAGATGGCGATGGACTTCCGCGGCGATCCGTCGTCGGCCCTGCTCGAAGTGCTCGACCCGGAACAGAACTCGACGTTCCAGGATCATTACCTCGAAGTCGACTTCGACCTGTCCGACGTCATGTTCGTCTGCACCGCGAACAGCCTCAACATCCCGGCACCGTTGCTCGATCGCATGGAAGTGATCCGCATCCCGGGTTACACCGAGGACGAGAAACTCAACATCGCCGAGCGCTACCTCATCCCGAAACAGATGAAGGAGAACGGGCTGGAGGAAGACGAACTGCACATCTCGCCGAGTGCGGTGCTCGACATCATCCAGCACTACACGCGTGAATCCGGCGTGCGCAACCTCGAACGCGAGATCTCGAAGATCTGCCGCAAGATCGTCAAGGCGCAACTCCTGAAGCCGCGCAAGCGCCGCCGTTCGGTGACCCCGAAGAGTCTCGAGAAGTATCTCGGCGTGCGTCGCTTCCGCTACGGCAAGGCCGAAGAGAACGACCAGGTGGGCCAGGTGACGGGTCTCGCGTGGACCGAGGTCGGCGGCGAGCTGCTGACGATCGAGGCAGCGGTCGTGCCGGGCAAGGGCAAGCACAGTTACACGGGACAACTCGGCGAAGTGATGACCGAATCGATCCAGGCGGCGATGACGGTGGTCCGCAGCCGCGCCAAGATCCTGGGGATCGAAGAGGACTTCTACCAGAAGCTCGACGTGCACATCCACGTGCCCGAAGGCGCGACGCCGAAGGACGGTCCGAGTGCGGGAGTCGGCATGTGCACGGCGCTGGTGTCGTCATTAACCGACATCCCCGTGAAGAGCGATGTGGCGATGACCGGAGAGATCACCCTGCGTGGCGAAGTGTTGCCGATCGGCGGCCTCAAAGAGAAGTTGCTGGCGGCACACAGGGGCGGCATGTCGACCGTTTTGATACCGCTCGAGAACGAGAAGGACCTCGCGGAAATCCCCAAGAACATCAAGGACAAGCTCTCGATAGTTCCAGTGAAATGGATCGACGAGGTGCTCGAGCGTGCACTGCAGCACATGCCCGTTCCCGAAGCGCAATCCGGCGCGAGCGAGAGCAAGCCGAAGACCGCCGAGAAGGAGCCCAAAGCGGAAGACGTCGTCCGCCCGCACTGAACCGCCGGGCGCCGCGCCGCAGCTGCTTTGTTGACGGTGTTTTTGCCGCTTGGTATAAGCATCGCAGCCGTGCGGGGGTGCACGGAGGCCCGCCCGGCGATTCAGCGGATTGCGACTCGATGTAGAGTTCGCTGGATTGATGCAGTCGCCCGGCACTGTTCGATCGGGCGTTTCGGGTATGCGGGCAACCGCATTTGGATCCTCAATCAATCTGCAAGGGTGAAAGCATGAACAAGGGAGAACTGGTAGACGCAGTGGCCGGAGCGGCAGGACTGTCGCGTTCGGACGCAACGAAAGCGGTCGATGGCGTGCTTGATGCGATTACGAAAACGCTCGCGGGCGGCGGTTCGGTCTCGCTCGTGGGCTTCGGAACATTCTCGGTGAAGTCGCGTGCGGCGCGGATGGGCCGCAACCCCAGGACCGGTGCAGCGATACACATCGCGGCGAGCAATGTGCCGGGTTTCAAGGCTGGCAAAGCCCTGAAGGATGCCGTAAACTAGCGCGCCCTTCGGGCGGGAGGCTTGTGCTGATCTCGCTGTAGGAGCGGCGCTCGACGCCGCGACCAGTCGCGCTGACAAGCAGCGCTCCTACACATCCTGATCCGTCTTTGTAGGAGCGGCGCTTGTCGCCGCGACCGTCGTGCAGCCGGGCGTTGCCCATGAGGTTTCGGGTGCTTAGCTCAGCTGGTAGAGCGTCGCCCTTACAAGGCGAGGGTCGGCGGTTCGATCCCGTCAGCACCCACCAGGGTTCGGAGTGGTAGTTCAGCTGGTTAGAATACCGGCCTGTCACGCCGGGGGTCGCGGGTTCGAGTCCCGTCCACTCCGCCAGACCAAAAAAGCGGGACCCTTGCGGGTCCCGTTTTTTTTGGCCGGGCTGTCGCGCTGACAAGCCGCGCGCCTACACATTACCCCCTGTGTAAAGTAGAATCCCTCGCCTCGAAATTTCCCGAAAAACATCATGCTGCAAATGATTCGCGAAAGGCTGACCGGGGGCGTCGCCGCCGTCATCATGGGGCTGATCCTCATCCCGTTCATGTTCTTCGGCGTCCAGAACCTGCCCTTCATCAGCAATCCGTACGCGGCCAAGGTCGACGGCAGCGAGATCAGCATGAACGGTTTCGAGCAGGCCTACCGGGACCAGTTGCAGCGCAATCCCCAGCTGGCGAAGCTCCCCGACCAGTACCGCGTCGAACTGCGCCGCCAGCTCCTCGATTCGATGGTGCGTGAACGGCTCGTCGAGCTGCACCTGGCCGACAAGGGCTACCACATCTCCGACAAGCAGCTCATGGACGCGATCGAGCAGGTACCCAGCTTCCAGGTCGACGGCAAGTTCGACATGGAGACATATCGCAGCGTGTTGTCGCAGAACGCCCTCACGCCGAAGGAGTTCGAGGCCCGTCAGCGCCATGCCATGCGCGTGGACCAGTTGCAGCGCGCGGTCGCCGCGACGGCCATCGTCACGCCGGCACAGTTCCGGCGCTACCTGAACCTGGTGGCCGAACAGCGGCAGGTGCAGATCGCGACATTCGATCTCGATGCGGTTGCGAAAACCGTCGAGGTCGGCGACGACGAAATCCAGGCGTACTACGACGGCAACGAAACCTTGTACATGACGCCGGAGAGCGCCGACATCGAGATGATCGAGGTGAACCGCGGCGAGGTCGCCAAGTCCATCGACATCAGCGACGACGAGCTCAAGGCCTATTACGAGTCGGAGAAGAGCCGGTTCCTGCGCGACGAGGAACGCGAAGCCCGCCATATCCTGATCCCGTTCGGCGACGACAAGGACGCCGCCCGCGCCAAGGCACAGGAGTTGCTGGCCAGGGCGAAGGCCGGCGAGCCGTTCGCCGACCTGGCGCGGACCTATTCGAAGGACGGCGGCACGGCGTCCAACGGCGGCGATCTCGGCGCACTGACGCGCTCCCAGTTGCCGGACGCGCTCGGCGACGCCATCTACTCGATGGCCGAAGGCGAGATCCGCGGCCCGGTCGAGAGCGATTTCGGCTATCACGTCGTAAAGCTCGACAAGATCCTCGAGCGCGGGCCCTTGCCGTTCGACCAGGTGCGCGGCGAGTTACTCAACGAGCTCCGGGAGAGCAAGTCCGAGGATGCCTATCGGGAGCTCGAGCGGCGCATGTCGGACGCCCTGTTCGAGAAACCCGACATGCAATCGATCTCGGATGCCACCGGCCTGCCCATCCAGACCGCAACCGGCATCACGCGTACCGGTGGCGGTCCGGTCGGCAACAACCAGGCGGCGATCGACGCGATATTCGACTCGCGGGTCCTGAACGACGGCCAGGTATCGGACCTCGTCGAGATGGACAACAACCGCTCGGCCATCTTCAAGGTCACCGCACATCATGAAGCGGCGCGCGAGCCGCTGGAAGCCGTGCGCGACCAGGTCGTCGAGGCGGTCCGCCAGGAGAAGGCGACGGCCATCGTTTCCGAGCGCTCGGACAAGATGCTGGCATCGCTTGCCGAAGGGAAAAGTTTTGCCGCGGCCGGCGAGGCCGCCGGCGCCGCCGTCGAGGCACCCAAACTCGTCGGCCGCCAGGACAAGGATCTCGCGCCGACGCTGCTCACGGCGGTCTTCGAAGCGCGCAAACCGGCGGGCGACACGCCGGTGCGCGACAAGGTAGCGATGCCCGGCGGCGGTTACGCGGTGTACAGCCTCGATGGGGTCGTGCCCGGCCGGCCCGAGTCTATCCCGCTCGCCGACCGCGACGCCGGCAAGCGGCAGCTGGTGCAGCAGGAGGGGCAGGCGGATTACCAGGCCTTCGTACAGGCCATGTACGAGAAGGCCGACGTCGTGATTTCCAAGGACGCGCTGACCGAGCAGGTATTCGAATAGGAGCGGCGTTTGTCGCGCTGACAAGCAGCGCTCCTGGAGTTTCTATCTGGCACCGCGGTTGCAGGAGCGGCGCCTGCCGCCGCGACAAAGGAGACCCATGCGCAAGCTCGAGCTCCACTGGCAAATCCTCATCGCCATTATCCTCGCCGCGATCGCCGGCGGCTTCGTGTTCGAGGCCAATGCGGCCAGCGGCGCCGAACCGACGATCTTCGGCGTCACTTACATCGCGATCTTCGACTACGTCGGCACGATCTTCCTCAATGCCCTGAAGATGATCATCGTGCCGCTGATCCTGTCCTCGATCATCGTCGGCGTCGCCGGGATCGGATCGGGCGGTAACCTCGGGGCGCTCGGTGGCCGCACGCTGCTGTTCTATGCGACGACGACGCTGAGCGCCATCGTGCTCGGCCTCGTGCTCGTCAACCTGGTCGGCCCCGGCTACGTCGACGGCGAACCGGCGAAAGACCTGCTGGCGCTGCACGCCTCCACGACCGGTTTCGAGAAGGCGGTGGAGGGCACCGGGCTCTCCGACGTCGCCAACATCTTCCAGCGCATCGTGCCGCCGAACATCTTCGCGGCCGCGGTTGAGGGGCAGATGCTCGGCGTCATCTTCTTCGCCATCCTGTTCGGCTTTTTCATGACCCGCCTGGACGACCAGTACGCCGGGCCCCTGTACGCGTTCTGGGACGCCGTGTTCCACGTCATGATGCGCATGACCGAGTGGATCATGAAGTTCGCGCCGATCGGCGTGT
>JBAUVS010000496.1:0-2384 GCA_049583345.1 Woeseiaceae bacterium | reverse complement strand
ATCGTGTGGCCGGCGGGGATGACGTCGCGGCCCATGCCCGCGAGCTTGTCGCCATTCTTTATATAGAGCCGGGCGGCAGCGCCGGTTCCACCGCCGTCGCGGCCGCGCGGCGGGTGGCTGATGCGATCGAACATCTTGGAGACCGCGAAGGCCTCGCCGGTGAGTGAACCGAATTCCAGCACCTGCCCCAGCCCGCCGCGGAATTCCCCCGGTCCGGCAGACTCGGGCCGGAACTCCTTCTGCCAGACGACGATCGGGGCGCTCAACTCGACGATCTCGACGGGTGTCGAGCGCACGCCGGACGGGAACGCCGTGCACGACAAGCCGTCCTTGCCGGGACGGGCGCCGGTGCCGCCGGCGTAGAACGCGTTGATGACGAAGGGTTCCTGCGCGCTGCCCGGGATGATGCCGCGGCCGCCGAGGAATACGGGACCGAACAGGCAGGCGGCGCCCTCGACCGGCACCCGGCCGCCGAGCGGTTGCTCGAGACAGCCGAGCACGACGTCGGGCAGCATCTGGCCGATGACGTGGCGCGCGGATACGGCGGCGGGACGCTGCGCGTTGAGGATCGAGCCCTCCGGCGCGCGCACGCGCACGACGCCCAGCGAACCGGCGTTGTTCGGCACGTCGTTGCCGATCACGCAGCGTGCGCCGAAGGACGCGTAGGCTTGCGTATACGTCAGCGGGACGTTGATGCCGTGCCGGCAGGCGGCGGACGTGCCGTCGAAGTCGATGTCGATGCCGTCGTCGCCGATCGACAACGCACAGACGAGATCCACGGGTTCGTCGTAGCCGTCGATGCGCATCCGGTATTGCCAGCGGCCGGCCGGCAGCTTGCGAATCTCGTCCAGCATCGCCGCGCGCGATGCCTCGACGATCCAGTGGCCGGTCTCGTCGAGGCCTTCGACACCGAATTCGTCCAGCGTCGCGAGCAGCGCACGCGCGCCGGCGCGATTGCAGGCCGCGAGGGAATACAGATCGCCCTCCGCGGACACCGGGTCCCGCACGTTGGCGCGCAGGACGCGAAGCAGCGTGCGGTTCGGCTCGTCCGCGCGGAACAGGTAGTCGATCGGCAGGTTGATGCCTTCCTCGAAGACCTGGGTGCCGTTCGGGCCGAAGCCGAGGCCGCCGACATCCGCGATGTGCGACGTCGCCGCGAACAGGCCGACGGCAGAGTCGCCGCGGAATACCGGCGTGACGACGGTGAAGTCGTTGAGGTGGCCCGTGCCGTGCCAGGGGTCGTTGGTGACGAGGACGTCGCCGGGCCCGAGCGTCGAAATCGGGTGCCTGTCCAGGAAATAGCCGACACTCGCCGCCATCGCGTTGACGTGTCCCGGTGTGCCGGTCACGGCCTGCGCGAGCATGCGGCCCCGGGTGTCGAACACGCCCGAGGACAGGTCGCCCGCCTCGCGCACCGTCGTCGAGAATGCCGTACGGATCAGGGTCTGTGCCTGCTCCTCGACGATCGCCAGCAGGCGATCCCACAGGATCTGCATGCGGATACGGTCGACGGCAGCCGGTTCAGGCATCGGTCTCCTCCCTGTGCCGCGTCAGCACGATGTTGCCGTGTGCGTCGATGTGCGCATCCCAGGCCGAGGTGACGACCGTCGTCGTCTGATCCTCCGCGATCAGGGCCGGCCCCTCGATGCGCATGCCGGGCGCGAGCGACTCGCGGCGGAACACGGGGGCGTCCGCGCGGCCCGCAGATTCCGGGTCGAAGAACGATTGCCGCGCCACGCACGGCGCTGCCGACGTCTTGCGCGGCCGCGAGGGTCTCGCGGGAGCCGGCGCCGCGGGTGCACTGACCGTCAGCGTCCAGCTCAATACCTCGATCCCGACGCCGGCGATAGCGCGACCGTACAGTCGGGCGTATGCCGCCTCGAACGAGCGGCGGAAGCTCGCGCGGTGACTCGCGTCGTAACGCGCTACCGGCAGGTCGACCGGAATCTCGTGCCCCTGGCCGGCGTAACGCATGTAGGCCTGCCGGGTTTCGATGAGGTCGCGAGCGTCGCTGCCCTGGCGCACGACCTCCTCGGCCTCCGCGCGCATCTCCTCCATCAGGCGGTTCACGAGCGCGTGATCGAGCTCGGCGAGGACCTGCGGACGGCTGCGCACGACCTCGTATGCGACCGGCGCGAGCAGGAAGCCGAGCGCGGAACCGACACCGGCTCCGGGCGGGATGACGACGCGGCCGACGCCGAGTTTCTCGCCGAGGCGCGCCGCGTGCAGCGGGCCGGCGCCGCCGAATGCGATCATGTCGCGCCGCGCGAGGTCGACGCCGAATTCGGCGGCATGTGCGCGTGCCGCGGCCGCCATGTTCTCGTCGACGACCTCGGCGATACCGAACGCTCCGCCGTCGGCTTCGAAACCGAGAGGCGTCGCGA
>JBAUVS010000495.1:0-3516 GCA_049583345.1 Woeseiaceae bacterium | reverse complement strand
CGCACGCGCCGTCAGGAAACAGGCCGCGGCGCTGACGAACGGAATCTTGCCGCCGTTCGCGAGCCCCGCGCCGACGGCGACCAGGTTCTGCTCGGCGATGCCGACGTTGATCAGTCGTTCGGGGAATCTGGACCTGAATCCCCCGAGCTTGGAGGAACCTACCGAATCATTGACGACCGCCACGATTCTCTCGTCCGAATCGGCCATGCTCTCGAGCGTCTCCACGAAAGCATTGCGGCAGTCGAACATGCCGGCGTCGGCCGTGCTCCCGCTCAAGCCTGCATCTCCGATTCGAGTTCCGCCATCGCCTGCGCCAACTGTTCGGCGCTGGGCACGCCGTGATGCCAACCCGCCTGGTCGCTCATGAAGCTCACGCCTTTGCCCTTCGTCGTGTGCGCAATAATACAGAGCGGACGGTCGCGCGGCGCGCGGGCGGCATCCAGTGCGTTGAGCAGTGCGGTGTGGTCGTGCCCGTCGACCTCGGCGACCTGCCAACCGAATGCTTTCCACTTGTCGGCCAGCGGTTCGAGCGCATTGGTCTCCTCGGTTCGCGCACCCTGCTGCAGGCGATTGCGGTCGACGATGGCCGTGAGATTGCCGAGCTTGCGATGGGCCGCGAACATGGCCGCCTCCCACATGCTGCCTTCCTGCAACTCGCCGTCACCGGTCAACGCGTAAACGCGGTAGTCCGCGCCGTCGATCTGCCCGGCGATCGCGATGCCGACAGCGACGGGAAAACCGTGTCCTAGCGGTCCGGTATTGGTCTCCACCCCCGGCAAATACAGGCGATTCGGATGCCCGTTGAGGCGGGATTCCGGTTCGAGGTAGGTATCGAGCTGGTCCTCGGGCATGAATCCCGCCCCCGCGAGGGCCGTGTACAGCGCACCCGTGCAGTGGCCCTTGCTCATGACGAAGCGGTCCCGCTCGGGCGCGAGCGGCCGTGCCGGATCGACCCGCAATACATCGAAATACAGCGTCGCAAGGATATCCGTTGCCGAGAGGTCGCCGCCGGGGTGCCCGAAGTTGGCTTGCACGATCATCCGCAGCAGGCGCCGGCGCATCCAGTTCGCGCGCTCGCGTACGCGTGCCGCCCGGGCCGGCAAGGTCGGATTCCCGTCGCTTCCGGTGGGGAGAGTATGGTGTTGGTTGGTCATTATCTTCTTCCAGTTTCGCTTTTTATCCTAAATGGGGTAGAATCACAAGAAAACAAATTTCGATTTTTTGCGTTTTTCTATTTTCTGGGCCACCATCGGCGCGATTTCGCGGTCGATGATGCAAACTGAGTGTCCCGCATCGATACCGGGTTAGACATAATGACCAGGCGCAAGCGCGACGGCCGGCTACTCGGCCAGGCGAGGCGCGGCCGGATCCTGGAGTGGCTGCGCGAGGAAGGCAGCGCCCGCGTCAGCGTGCTCGCGCAGGCGCTGGCGGTCTCCGAGGTCACCGTGCGTCAGGACCTCGAAAAGCTGGAGGCCGAAGGCCACATCGTTCGCGAGCACGGCGGCGCGTTCCTCAAGTCCGTGCCCGCGCAGGTCCGTGCCATGGCCCTGCTGCACAACGAAAACCGCGACGCCAAACAGCGCATCGGTCGTGCCGCCGCGGCCAGGGTCGAGAACGGTGAAACGATCATCATCGATGCCGGTTCGACAACGACGGAAGTCGCGGCCAATCTGTTCGGCCGGCAGGACGTGACCGTCATAACGACGTCGCTGAATATCGCGCTGATGCTCGGCGCCGAACCGGGCTTCGATGTGCACCTGACCGGCGGCCATTTCAAGGCGCCGACGCTGTCGCTGAGCGGCGAGCGTTCGGCCGACTACTTTCGCGGCTTGTACGCACAGAAGCTGTTCCTGGCGACCGCGGCGATCGACATCGAGCATGGCCTGACCTACCCGGCCCTCTCGGATATTGCCGTCAAACGGGCGATGATCGATTCCGCGCAGACTATCTACCTCGTGGCCGACTCCAGCAAGATCGGCCAGCGATCGTTCTGCGTCCTCGGCGGCCTCGACAATATCGACATTCTCATCACGGACGACGGCATACGCGCCGAGCAGCGCAAGGCCATCGAGGCTGCGAACGTGGAAGTGATCGTCGCGAGCTAGGAACCGGGCAGTCGGGCAGATGCGATCGTCCGCCCGGCAGTGAGTGAATGCATGATATTCAGGAGTCGAATGAAGTGAGCAACAAACAGAAGTTCGGTGCCGGCATCTGGCACTTTGCGACCTATGTGGATCGTTATGCCACGGACGGTTACGGGCCGCCGCGCAGCCTCATCGAGATGATCGATCTGGCCGGACAGGTCGATGATCTTTCCGTAGTCGACATCACCTACCCCTTCGCCCATTCGAAGCTGTCTCTGGACGAAGTCGAAAAGGCGCTGCAGCGCAACGGCCTCGAGGTGATCGGTATAACCCCCGAGATCTACACACAGAAATTCTGCAGGGGCGCATTCACCAATCCCGATCCGGGGATCCGCCGTGCAGCGAACGAACTGATCAACGGGGCGGCTGACGTGGTAAGGCGCTTCGGTGCCAGCTACGTCAAGCTGTGGCCGGGCCAGGACGGCTGGGACTACCCGTTCCAGGTGGACCACAAGGAGCTCTGGAAGCTGAGCGTCGACGGTGTCGGCGAGCTCGCCAGCCAGAATCCGGACCTCCGCTTCGTCGTCGAATACAAACCGCGGGAACCCCGCGTACACATGAGCTACGACAGCGTCGCACGGACGCTCCTGGCCATGGAGAAAATCGGGCTGCCGAACGTCGGGATCCTGCTCGACTTCGGTCATTCGCTGTATGGCGGCGAATCGCCCGCCGACGCGGCGCAGCTGGCCATCGACTACGGACGCCTGTTCGGCATGGATGTGAATGACAACTTGCGCGGCTGGGACGACGACATGATCGCAGGCTCGGTGCATCCGATCGAGCTCTTCGAATTCTTTTACACGCTGCGCAAGAATGACTGGGAAGGCGTGTGGCAACTAGACCAGTTCCCGTTCCGCGAGGACTCCGTCGCGGCCGCCAACAGTGCCATACGCTTCCTGAAAACCGTGGGGCGTGCGCTGGACAAACTCGATTTCGACGCAATGCGTGCTGCGCAAAAGCGACAAGATGCGGTGACCGCACAGCGTCTCGCGCAGGATGCGCTATACAGCTCGTACGAATACTGATTGGCTCGTTGCCGATCGTGATGCCACGGCGCGCCAGCGGCAACGACCGCGTATGTCGGTGATTTCGCTTTCCGGCCAGGGCCGGATTTCCTGGCTACCCGACCTCCACCGCCTTTCTGGATTTGTCCGCAAATAGAAGGGCCAGAACCCAGGCGTAGACCAGCGAATCTGCGAAGATCTCGATACCGTGTACCCATCTCAGCACTGCGGGGAAGAACATTGCCTGTACCAGCCCGCCCACTCCGACGGCAGCAGCGAGTCCTAATCCGAGGCCCAGGATCAACCTGGCTCTTGACCCCTCCCAACCGATGATGATCGGCAGTGAGACGAGTAACAACAGCACACTC
>JBAUVS010000494.1:0-5550 GCA_049583345.1 Woeseiaceae bacterium | reverse complement strand
CCGGCTACATCGCCGGCGTGCGGTTCGGACGGGCTCCGTAAACGACGATGGTCTTGCCGCTGGCCGTGACCAGGCCCTGCTCTTCGAGGACCTTGAGGACCCTGCCCGCCATCTCGCGCGAGCAACCGACGAGGCGGCTGAGCTCCTGGCGGCTGACCTTGATCTGCATCCCGTCCGGATGCGTCATCGCGTCCGGTTCGTTGCAGAGGTCCATGATGGCGTGCGCGACCCGGCCGGTGACGTCGACGAACGCGAGATCGCCGAGCTTGCGGTTGGTACGATCGAGGCGCGTGGCAAGCTGGGTCGCCAGCTCGAACACCAGCCCGGGGCTCTCACTGGCGATCTGGCGGAAGCGCGGATAGGTCATCTCGGCAATCTCGCATTCCGTGCGCGTCCTCACCCAGGCGCTGCGCGTCGGCTGCTCGTAGAACAGGCCCATCTCGCCGAAGAACTGGCCCTTGTTCAGGTACGCGAGAACCATCTCGTTGCCGTCTTCGTCTTCGATCATGACTTCGACGGAACCGTCCACGATGTAATAGAGCACGTCGGGCAGATCGCCGGCGTGGATCATCACCGTCTTCGATGGGACCGTCCGTACGCGGCAGTAGCTCAGGAACCGGTTGATGGCCGGTACGTCGCTCAGGGTCTTCGCTGTCGTCTGCATGAGTCCGTCCTCAACGCGGCTGCGGCACTTCTTTTAATACAGATCGCCGCCGAGGGCAAGCTAAGTCCGTGTTTTGCTTCGTTTTCGCAAATCTCCCCGCAACGGGGCACAAGTTTCAAACCCGGTATGCCGTTCTCGTCATGATCCCGGCAGTGAGTTTCATCAGCTGCCTGAGCGGGGCCGGCAATTCCGCCGCGCCCGCGCCGATCGCATTCTCGCCGTGGCGTTGTTCCTCGTCGCGCATCGTTTCGACAATCGCACGGCTCTTCGTGTCGTGTTCCGGAAGACGGCCCAGGTGACCCGTGAGGTGTGCGCAGACCTGTCGCTCGGTCTCCGCGATGAACCCCAGGCTCCACCTGTCGCCGAGCACGCCGCTCGCGGCACCGATTGCGAATGCGCCGGTATACCAGAGCGGAGCAAGGAGGCTCGGGCGCGAATCGAGTTCCGTGAGACGCTGCTCGCACCAGGCAAGATGGTCGAATTCCTCGCGCGCCGCGCGCTGCATCTGCTCTTCGGTCGCGGCATCCCGCGCGACGGCGGCATGCCCCTGGTAGAGACCCTGCGCGGCGATCTCGCCGGCATGGTTGACACGCATGAGACCCGCCGCGTGACGCTTTTCGGCGGCGCCGAGATCGCTGTCCGGAAGATCGACCGCCGGGCTGGGTCGCGCGCCACGGCGTCCCGGCGGGGCCAGGGTCCGCAAGGCGTTCTCCGCGCCGGCAAGCAGGCGATCCAGTGGCGTGAGGCGTCGGTCCTGCATCGCCTTCATTATAGCAATGCGTTGCAGACTGACGGTATACTCCGCGGCCCGCGAATTCTGGAGGAAAACGATGACGCTGCGTTGCGTATGTCTCATCAGCGCGTTGCTGCTGGCGGTGCCCGCGATTGCCGCCGAAGAGGAGCAGGAGGGCCCCTGGGCCGGCAAGGTCACGCTGGGATACCTCGCGACTTCGGGCAACACCGACAATTCGAATCTCAATACCGCCTTCGAGATCAGCTACACGCGCAACGACTGGAAGCACAGCTTCAAGGCGCACGCCATCAATGCGACCGAGGACCAGGCGACGACCGCGGAATCCTACGAGGCCGGCTGGAAGAGTGAGCGGGACTTCTCCGAAGGGAACTACCTGTTCGGACAGCTGGACTGGCGCAAGGACCGCTTCAGCGGTTACGACCAGCAGTTCTCGCAGACGGTTGGCTACGGACGCCGGCTGCTCGACACGGACAGGCACCGGCTCAATATCGAGGCCGGTCTGGGTGCGCGGCAGTCGGACCTTACCGACGGCACCAGCCAGAACGAGACGATCCTGAGGGGTGGCCTGGACTACACGCTGAAGATCAGCGATAACTCCGAATTCTTCCAGGGTCTGGTCGTGGAATCCGGCAATGAGAACACCTATCTGGAGTCGGTGACCAAGCTGTCGGCCAATCTCGTCGGCAACCTGGCGCTGGTCGCGTCGTACACGATCAAGAACAATTCCCAGGTGCCCGCCGGGACCGAGAAGACCGATACGTTCACCGCTTTGTCCCTCGAGTACAAGTTCTAGGCTCGCCAGCGATCTCCAGGGTCCTGATAAATATCGAAAAATAACGCCGCTCGAGGCCGAGCCGCCGGCTTGTCGCCCGGCGCGGGCCGGTTTGCATTGGGCGCGGCCCTACAGTAGAATTTCGCGCCTTTCGGCCCCGGCGAGACCCGGGTCCGGAACCCGGAATTCCGACGGAAACAAGCCAATGAAGACCTATTCTGCCAAGCCAGCCGAGCTGCGCCGCGACTGGTATGTCGTCGATGCGGCCGGCAAGACGCTCGGGCGCCTGTCGACCGAGATCGCACGCCGGCTGCGCGGCAAACACAAGCCCGAATACACGCCCCACGTGGACACGGGCGACTACATCGTGGTCGTCAATGCCGCCAGGATTCGAGTCACCGGCAACAAGTTGAAAGACAAGATGTACTACCGGCACACGGGGTACATCGGCAATCTCAAGTCCGTCTCGCTCGAAAAGCTGCTCGATGAGGCCCCCGAGCGCGCGCTCGAGTTCGCCGTCAAGGGAATGCTGCCGCGCGGGCCGCTGGGCCGGAAGATGTTATCCAAGCTGCGGGTGTACTCTGGCCCCGAACACGATCACGCGGCACAGCAACCGATTTCTCTGGAAGTGAGCGCATAATGAGTGACACGAGTTTCTACGGAACCGGCCGCCGCAAGACGTCGACGGCACGAGTGTTCCTGACACCGGGGCGCGGCACGATCACCGTAAACGATCGCCCGCTCGAGAGGTTTTTCGGCCGCAAGACCGCGCAGATGATCGTCAAGCAGCCGCTCGAGCTGATGAAGCTGGGCGATGCCCTCGACGTCAAGGTGACGGTCAAGGGCGGCGGCACGACGGGACAGGCCGGCGCGATCCGGCACGGGCTCACCAGGGCGCTCATCCGATATGACGCGGCGTTCCGCCCGACCCTGCGCAAGGCGGGCTTCGTGACCCGCGACGCGCGCGAAGTCGAGCGCAAGAAAGTGGGCTATCGGAAGGCGCGCCGCGCGACCCAGTATTCGAAGCGTTAGGCCGCGAGCCGCACGACCGGACTTGGGGGATCGTCTAGCGGTAGGACTGCGGACTCTGACTCCGCCAACCCAGGTTCGAATCCTGGTCCCCCAGCCAGATCAAAGGGGCCCCGAGATGGGGCCCCTTTTTTTGTTGTTCGACAAGATCGCGAAGCGATTTTGGACGCACGCAGTGCGCCCCGAAGGGGCGAAGATCGCCCACAGGCGATCCGGGTCAATCCCGGTCCTTCAGGCCCTCAGTTCCCTGACGCCCTCGTCATCCGCGATCAGCAGGATGTCCGCCGGCCGGTGCGCGAACAAGCCGACCGTTACGACGCCCGGGATCTGGTTCAGCCGCGTCTCCATCTCGAGCGGGTTGGTGATCTGCAGATCGTGTACGTCGAGGATGTGATTGCCGTTGTCGGTGACGAACCCCTCTCGCCATACGGGTTGCGCGCGAAGCTTCAAGAGCTTGCGGGCGACGAATTCCTGCGCCATCGGCAGCACCTCGACGGGGAGCGGGAATGCGCCCAGGATCCCGACGAACTTCGAATCGTCGATGATGCACACGAATCGCCGCGCGGCGCTGGCGATGACCTTCTCGCGTGTCAGCGCGCCGCCGCCACCCTTGATCAGGAAGAGCCGCTTGGTGGCTTCGTCGGCGCCATCGATATAGACGTCGACTTCGCCTACCTCGTTCAGGGTCGAGACCTCGAAGCCGTGCTGCCGGAGCAATTCCGTAGACGCCGCAGAACTGGAGACGATCCTGTCGATCCGGTCGCGAACGCCGGGCAGCATGCCGATGAGTTCGGCGGACGTCGACCCGCTCCCGACGCCGAGCACGATGCCCGGCTCGATGTAACGGAGCGACGCTTCGGCGACCTTGCGTTTTTTGGCGGTTGAGTCCATGGGGCTTCGGACCAGTCCCGGGTGGATTCCAGTGTATACCGAAAACTCAGCGCATGAACGGAACTGGTCCAAACAAAAGTGCCCGCAATTGCGGGCACTTTATGTTGCAACGGAGGAAGACCATTCCTCCTTGCGGCTCGAAAGCTAAGCCTTCTTGCTCGAACGCTTCTTGCTGGAAGCCTTCTTCTTGCTAGCTTTCCGCTTCGTCTTCCTTTTCGCAGTTTTCTTCTTGGCCTTCCGCTTGGCCTTCTTCTTGGCCTTCTTCTTAGCCTTTCTCTTGGTCTTTCTCTTAGCCTTCTTCTTCGTTGCCTTCTTCTTTGTCTTGCGCTTCGCTGCCTTCTTCTTGGCTTTGCGCTTCGCAGTTTTCTTTTTAGCTGCGCGCCGCTTCTTCCTCGGTGCTGCCTTCTTCTTAGCCGTTGCCTTACGCTTCTTCGCGACCTTTCGCTTCGAAGCTTTTTTCCGTGACTTCTTTTTGGTAGCCATAGTGATTTCTCCGTGTCGGGTACCCGGCGTTGAGTATATACAACAAAACCAAAAAATCCAGCAAGTTAAGTGACGTGGTTAACGCTTTGGGATTTGCCCCCGAACCGGAATCTGGTGTCTCACACGACGCACACTCGCGATGTCATTCGTACATCGAGTTCGTCGGCGTGTGTGTCAGCAACTGGCGACAGTTGCACGAAGTGTGACGCATGCACGGCGTGCAGCGAGCGTCGCACTTCCACTGATGAATCCCGGGAAGAGCGCGGCGCGCTCTGCGTAGCGGCCGAATTCAGGTCACGTGACTTTCGGTGACGATTCTATAAAGTGATATATCCCAAGGATTTGTCTGGATTTTCTCGACTCGCTGGCAGTCGAAGGCGAGACCGATGAGCTTGGGATGCAACCAGTTTCTGCGGTGTCTGAGGAACGCAAAACAGCGATCGAAATAGCCTCCACCCATGCCGATACGGTTGCGTGATTTGTCGAACGCGACGAGCGGCGTGAGGACGAGATCGATTTTTGATGCCGCGATCAACGCTCCGGTGACGGGTTCCCAGAGCCCGAAATAGTTTCTCTCGAGGCGAGAGTCGGGGCTTATCTGCCGGAAGATCATGCCGCCGCGACCATCGATAATCGGGGCGAAAACGCGCTTTTTTGCGCACCACGCGCGCGCGATCACCCGGCGGGGGTCGACCTCGTCGTCGCAGGGCAGGTAGCAGGCGATCGAGCGACTGGCCGCGAATTCGTGAGAATGAATGAGCGTCGATGCAATCCGATCAGATGCAGCCTGGCGCTGGTCCGCGGAGAGTGCGCGCCGCGCGTGCAGACGTTCACTGCGCAGCAGAGTTTTTTTCGTCGGAATCAAGAGCGCCTCCCGCCTGTGCCGTTACAGACCGTCGCTCTCGAACCAGAGCAACAAGTGGGGCCAGCCGTGGCAGCAACAGGCTTACCGCGAAC
>JBAUVS010000493.1:0-3521 GCA_049583345.1 Woeseiaceae bacterium | reverse complement strand
GGATGAGACTCCGGCTGTGCCGGCCGGCTCGCGGTGGGCTGTCGGGGTCCGGGCGGGGTATGCATTGCTCACAGTGGCTCAAACAGGACCATCTCAAGGTCGAGTATCCGCAATTTCCTTTTGATGTCAAGTAATTTGATATAAAATAATCCAGATGAGCGATTTGCCCGAAAGAGACGCCGTCGACGAGATCCTGGAACAGTGGTCCGCCGAGCGGCCGGACCTCGACACCTCGCGCCTCAGCGTGGTCGTTCGCGTGATGGCCCTGTACAAGCCGTTCCTGCGCCAGGCGACCCGCGCCCTGGATCCGTTGCAGCTGGAGCTCTGGGAGTACGACGTCCTGTCGGCGCTGCGCCGCCAGGGCAGACCGTTCGCACTGCCCGCCACCGCCCTGGCGCACGCGACCGGGCTCAGCACCGGTGCCATGACCAACCGCATCGACAAGCTCGAGGAACGCGGCTTCGTGGACCGCAAGGACGACCCGTACGACCGCCGCAGCGTGATCGTGAAGCTGACACCGCAGGGCAGGAAGATCATAGACAAGTCGATACAGCTGCGCCTGGAGGCGGCCAACGAGAGCCTGAGAGGCTTGCGCCCGGACGAACGCGAGGCGCTCGGCGGACTGTTGCGGAAAGTCGTCATTACCTCCGCGGAGATCGAGAAACCCCGCGTCGAACGGGACCTGTGAGCGGAGAACGGCTGCGGCGTGGCCTCAGTCGCGGCCGCTCGGCCGTGCGCGCCGGTCCGACAGGCGGTCCCTGAGGCGCTGGCGCTGCTCCGGCGTCATGTCCCGGAAGCGCTCACGCAACAGCTCCCGACGTTCCTGCCTGAGCTCCCGGAACCGCTGAAAGTTCTCACGGATCCGCTTCTGCTCTTCGGGCGAGAGGCTCTTGTAGACCTCGTAGCGCTCACGGATCAATTCGCGGCGATCGTCGGACAGCTTGCGCCACTGGCGGAACCGTTGCTGGGCCGCGCTGCGCTGCTCGGCATCCATGTGCACCCACCGATCGGCACCGAGCGCGAGGCGCTCCTGGCGCTCCGGCGTCAACGTGTTCCAGTCGCCCTGGAAGCGGGCCAGGACCTTCTGTTGCTCCGGCGCCAGGCTGTTCCAGGCGACGCCGTTGTCGTCAGCCGTCGCGAGTCCGGCCAGCAACAGCGCCGCAAGGGTCACGATAGCTCTAATCCTCATCTTCGGTCTCCGTCGATTCTTCACCTTGCGGTGCGGGATCGCCTTCACTGTCCGCCGGCTCGTCCGTGGCCTGTGCATCCGTCTCGTCGAACATCTGCCACTCCTCGTCCGATCCGTCCCAGGAGCCGAGATAGTCCAGGAACGCCTCGTCCGGAAGGTCGTCCGCCATGGTCGCGGTGCAGCAAAGCAGCAGCACGCCGACCAGCCATACCCTGTCAGCCGACATCGTCCCCTGCCGAGGGTCCGGCGAGGTCGAGCCAGCTGTAGAACTCGAGGTCCTCGAGCATCTCCAGCTCGTCGTCGTCGTCGAGCAGCATCTCGAAATCCGCCGCCGACACCGGTTCCTGCACCACGTCAGGCGGTCTTGCGTTCATCATCATCACGGTGGCCAGTGCCGCCGCCGCGACGCCTGTCGCGGGCACCCAGCGCATCCAGTGTCCGCGAGCCGCCCCGGCGGCGCCCAGTTCGGCCAGCGCCCGCTGGCGGCCCCGGTTCAGCCTCGACAAGGTCGCGGCATCCAGGCGATTGACGCTGTCGTCGAACAATCGCTGCGCCCGTCCGGTAAACCGTTCGTTCTCCGGTGACTCGTTCATTCCCGGTATTCTCCCAATTGCTCCCGCAGGGTGTGCACCGCGCGGGAATAATGTGTCTTGACGCTGCCCTCGCCGCAGCCCATTGCCACGGCCGTTCCGGCGACGTCCAGTCCTTCGAACGTGCGGAGCATGAAGGCCTCGCGCTGTCTCGCCGGCAGTTCGCCGATCGCGGTCTCCAGCCGGCGCATCGCCTCACCTGTTTCGAGCTCGTCGTGAGGGGTCCTGCCTGCCGGGTCTGCGGCAGCCTCGATCGGATCGTAGTCGCCGTCCCCGTCGGCGCTGCGCCCGAACCAGGCCATGACACGCCTGCGAACCTTCTGGCGGCGATGCCAGTCCCGCACGCCGTTATGCAGGATGCGGTAAAAGAGCGGCGCCCATTCCTCTGCCGGCCGTGCCGCGTAGGCCCGTGCGAGTTTGATCATCGCCTCCTGCACCAGATCCAGCGCCTCGTCACGGTCGCGCACGCCGATCTCGGCGATCCGCAAGGCGCGCCTTTCGATCCCGGCCAGGAACTGGTTCAGTTGCCGTTCTCGGTCCAGCGCGGTCTCTCCCGTTGGTTCCTCGCGGGGCAACGATACCGCAAATGTCGCGGCGCAGGCGCTCACGCCGGTCTCCGCCGGTGCCTGCCGCCCAATCTCCTTCGCTTGCTCATCCGTGGCTCCATGTGGCGGTCGAAACCGTGTCACACTCTCTGATAACGCCCGGCGGCGGCGGCGGTTGACGCGGGAAACGGGGCCCCGGCCGGCGAACGCGCGTGCCGTCGCCAGGCGGCGTGACATTTCGAGACAGGTTCCGGTGAACGACAGCCCGATACTCAAGGTCGCGGTCAACGTACCGTTGTCGCGCGCATTCGACTACCTGCCGGCCCGGGACAGCGAGGTCCCGCAGCCCGGCTGCCGCGTGCTCGTGCCCTTCGGCCGCCGCCGGCAGACCGGCCTGGTCCTGGCACACGCGAGGCACAGCGAGCTGCCGGCCGGCAAAATCCGGCGTTCGATCGCGACGCTCGATTCCGAACCGTTGCTGCGGGCCGACGACTTGCGGCTGCTGCGCTTCGCCAGCGACTACTATCACCACCCGATCGGCGAGGTCGTCGCGACGGCATTGCCGGCACTGCTGCGGCAGGGCAAACCCCTGTATCCGGAGATCGAGACCCTGGCCGTCGCTGCCGACGCTGAAGGTACGGACGCCGGCGCGCTTGGCCGGCGCGCTCCCCGGCAGGCCGGCCTGCTCGAACTCTTGCAGGATGCGGGCGGCAACGGCATCGACGCAGCGACGCTCAACGAGCTGCTGCCGAACTGGCGCCGCATCGCGAAGCCCCTCATCGAGAAGGGCCTGGTTCTGCGCTACACCACACGCGGTGACCGGCCCTCCGTTGCGGATGCCGCTCCGGCCTCGCCGGGCCCCGAACTCAACAGTGACCAGCGGCGTGCACTCGAGGCGATCCGCGGCGCGGCGGGCTACGGCACGTTCCTGCTCGACGGCGTCACCGGCAGCGGCAAGACCGAGATCTATCTGCGGCTCCTTCGCGACGTGATCGCCCGGGGCAAACAGGCACTGGTGCTCGCGCCCGAGATCGGCCTGACACCTCAGCTCGTGGCGAGATTCCGCGACCGGCTCGGCATCGAGCCTGCCGTCCTGCACTCCGGGCTCGGCGATGCCGAACGCCTCCGGGCCTGGCGGGAAGCCCGCAGCGGCGCGGCGCCGCTGATCGTCGGCACGCGCTCGGCCGTGTTCACACC
>JBAUVS010000492.1:0-1514 GCA_049583345.1 Woeseiaceae bacterium | reverse complement strand
GCAGGCGTCGACGTCGACCAGGTTGGCCGCGCCGCCGAGTGCCGCGACCAGCCCGTCAATCTCCGCGGATCCCGACGCCGCCGGCGCGCGTGCCGTTTCCTCGGTCCTGCCCCGGCCGGGTGTCGGCAGATCGAAGCGCAGGATGCAGAATCGGAAGATCACGTAATAGATGACGAAATAAGCGGCCCCGACCGGCAGCAACCACAGCGGCGACGTCGCGCGATCGAAGTTCAGGATGTAGTCGAACAGTCCCGCGGAAAATCCGAAGCCGAGCCTGACGTGCAGCAGATCCATGATCGCCATGGACAGGCCGGTCAGGACGGCATGCACCGCGTACAGCGCGGGCGCGATGAACATGAACGTAAATTCCACCGGCTCGGTAATCCCGGTCAGGAACGACGTCAGCGCCATCGACAGGAACAGGCCGCCGACGGCCTTGCGGCGCCCGGCCTCGGCGCAGCGGTACATCGCCAGGCACGCGGCGGGCAGACCGAACATCATCACGGGGAAGAATCCGCTCATGTATGCGCCGGCATCCGGATCGCCCGCGAAGAAACGGCGCAGGTCGCCGGTCACGCCGTCGTAATCGCCGACGATGAACCACGCCAGGTTGTTCAGGATGTGGTGCAGGCCAGTCACGATCAGCAGCCGGTTGAGGCACCCGTAAGCGAACAGCCCGAATTCGCCGGCACCGATGATCGCGCGGCTCATCGTGTCCATGCCGGCTTCCAGCAGCGGGTAACCGAAACCGAACGCGGCGGCGATCAGTAGCGCCGCGAATCCGCTGACGATCGGCACGAAGCGTTTGCCCGCGAAGAAAGCGAGGTAGTCGGGCAAGCGGATGTCGGCATAGCGGTTGTACAGGTTGCCGGCCACGATGCCGCTGATCAGGCCGGCCGGGACGCTGAGCTTCGCGATCGCCGCCGCCCGGTAATCCTGCGCGAGCAGTTGCGCTGTCTTGTCCACTGCGTCGCCGATGACCCCGGGCGGCACATTGATCAGGATCTTCGCGCCCTCGGTCGCGACGAGGTAGGCGACGACGGCCGCCAGACCGGCGGCGCCGTTATTGCCGCGCGCCAGACCGACGGCGACGCCGATCGCGAACAACAGGCCGAGGTGCGTGAAGACCGCGTTTCCGGCGGCGGCCACGTATGCGAGGTTCAGCAGGTCGGGCTGGCCGAGTCGCAGCAGCAGGCCCGCGACGGGCAGCACCGCGATCGGCAGCATCAGCGAACGACCGAGTTTCTGCAACGCAGGGAACACGCTGCTCATGCCGGTACGCCCGTCATCCGCGCGCCTGCCGGCCGGCCAGGAAGGTCCGCATCATCGCACGCACCTCGTGCGCGCTGTCCATCGCCAGTGCTTTCGTCGCGAGCGCCGCGCATTCGTCGACGGCGACCGTGCGCAGCAGCGCTTTCAGTCCGGGGATCAGGCGCGGCAGCATGGACAGCTCGCGGATACCGAGGCCGACGAACAGCGGCGCCGCCATCGTGTCCCCTGCGGCCGCCCCGCAC
>JBAUVS010000491.1:0-1903 GCA_049583345.1 Woeseiaceae bacterium | reverse complement strand
GTACTACGCGCCGCATCTGGCCCAGGCGCCCATGGAACCGCCCGCCGCGACGGCCGTCATGCTCGCGGACGGCGGCTGCGAGGTCTGGGGCTGCACGCAGGACCCGCAGGCCGCACAGGGCACCGTCGCCGGCCTGCTCGGCATCGACAAGTCGAAGGTCAAGGTCCACGTGACCCTGCTCGGCGGCGGTTTCGGCCGCAAGTCCAAGCCGGACTTCATCGCCGAGGCGGCGTGGCTCGCCCGCCAGACCGGCAAGCCGGTGAAGGTGACCTGGACGCGCGAGGACGACATCCGCCACGGCTACCTGCACTCCGTGAGTGCCCAGCACGTCCGCGCCGCGCTCGATACCGACGGCAACGTCACGGCCTGGCAGCACTGCACGGCCTTCCCTTCGATCAGCTCGACCTTCGCGCCGAACATCACCGGACCCAGCGCCGGCGAGCTCGGCCTCGGCTTCGTCGACAATCCCTACGCGGTGCCGAACATGCACCTGACGATCGGCGATGCGCAGGCGTATGTCCGTATCGGCTGGCTGCGCTCGGTCTGCAATGTCTTCCATGCCTTTGCGAACTGCAGTTTCGTCGATGAGCTGGCGCACGCGGCCAACATGGATCCGAGGGACCACCTGCTGAAGCTGCTCGGCCCGCCGCGGCGTATCGATCCAAAGGACGACGGCGCCGAGTACGGCAACTACGGCCAGTCGCTGGACGAGCACCCGATCGACACCGGGCGCATCGCCGCGGTCGTCCGCAAGGTCAGCGAGATGGCGGACTGGGGCCGCAAGCTGCCGGAGGGCCACGGGCTGGGGATCGCGGTGCATCGCTCGTTCCTGACCACGGTCGGGACGGTCGCCGAGGTGAGCGTCGATGCCGACGGCAAGCTGGCCGTCGAGGAACTCTGGACCGCGATCGACGCGGGGCTGGTCGTCAATCCGGACCGCGTCAAGTCGCAGATGGAAGGCGCCGGCATGTTCGGCATGAGCCTCGCTCTGTACGGCGAACTGACGGCGAAAGACGGCGCGATCGTGCAGGGCAACTTCGACACCTATCCGATCCTGCGCATGGAGGACGCGCCGAAGGCCATCAACGTGCACATCATGGAAGTCGATGCGCCGCCGGGCGGCGTCGGCGAGCCGGGCGTGCCGCCGCTGGCGCCGGCCATCGCGAACGCGTACTTCGCCGCGACCGGCAAGCGGATCCGGGAGTTGCCGCTCAGGAACGCCGGGATCGTCTGAATTGCTGCTCGAAGGCTACTGTCGCTGCGAAGGAGCGGAGGAATGAACCAGACCAGGCCCCATGTCGTGCTCATACTATCTTCCGCAATGGCGGTCGTTGCAGCCTGCAAAGGCGACGCGGACCAGGATCCGGCCGTCGAACAAAACATGGCGCAAATCAGGGCCTATGTGGACGCCGCAAACGGGGGAGAGGAGAGCTACCTGGACGAGTACCTTGCCCCCGGGTACGTCTATCATGGTCCCGGCGGGGACCTGGACAGGGACGGCTTCAAGTCATTCCATCACTCTGTCAACGCCGCGTTTCCCGGGCTCACTTTCAAAATCGAGGATTTGGTCGCGGCAGGAGACAAGGTGGTCACCCGGTGGACCTTACACGGGGTGCAAAAGGGCCCATTCCAGGGCATTGCACCGACCGGCAAAGCAGTGACGGTAACAGGCATCATCATTACCCGATTCGAGGACGGCAAAGCCGTCGAGGAATGGGAGGAGGCCAATTTGCTGGGCATGATGCAGCAGCTCGGTGCGCTACACCCTGCGGTCGGTGAAGTTCAGTAGGGGTCAGGACCGATTATTGCCCGTAACAAGCTGATTTAGCGTGGAAATTCGGTAGTTTACTGGATATAATAACAGGTCATTCCAAGCCACCCCGGAGGACCTGTCATGGCGGCC
>JBAUVS010000490.1:0-1545 GCA_049583345.1 Woeseiaceae bacterium | reverse complement strand
GTCGGTGACCGGTTGCTGCCACCGGCGGCGGCAGCGTTGTAGCCGACGGCCGACGGCCTGGGCCAGAAATACCCGGGCTCCGTGAACGGCTGCGCAATCAGGCGGCTGCCCACGACCGTCCCGTCCGAGGCCGTGATCAGCGAACCTTCGGCCGATCCGGGCACGGTACGCGAGATGCCGAGAACGGCCAGCGTGTATCCGAAAACGCAGATCAGCATTGCGACGACGGCGATCCGGATACTGGCGACCAGTGTTTCCATACGGATACCTCTAAGGCATATACAACAGATGCTCCGCAACGGGTCCGAGCGCGGCGACGGGGAAAAACGTCAGGGCGCCTATGAACAGGATCGTGGCCAGCAACATCGCACCGAAGGTCGCGTTTTCCACGCCCAGGGAGCCCGCCGATTGCGCGGCGGGCCGCTTGGAGGCGAGGGAGCCGGCGATTGCCAGCGGCAGGATGATCGGGATGAAGCGGCCGAGGAGCATGATGATGCCGGTTGCGAGGTTCCACGGCGCAGTGTCGTCTGCAAGGCCCTCGAAGCCCGAGCCGTTGTTCGCACTCGCCGAGCTGAATTCGTACAACATCTCGCTGAAGCCGTGCGGTCCTGTGTTACTGATCGTATCGACTCCCCAGGATGTTGCGGCGAATATGGCCGTGCCGCCCAGGATAAACAGTCCGTGCGTGAACAAGGCGAGCACCGCGAGCTTGACCTCATGCGCCTCCACGCGCCGTCCGAGATACTCCGGCGTGCGGCCGACCATCATGCCTGCGACGAATACGCCGATCACGACGTATAGAAACATGTTGATCATCCCGACCCCTACGCCGCCGAATGTCGCGTTCAGCCACATCCCCGTCATCGGCATGAGGCCGGTCATTGGATTCAGGCTGTCGTGCATCGCGTCGACCGAGCCGTTGCTCGTCGACGTTGTGAGGACGGCCCAGGCCGCCCCGGATCCCGTCCTCGTACCGAAACGCAGCTCCTTGCCCTCGAGGTTACCGACGTCCCGTTCGATCGCCATACCACTGAACGCCTGCGTCGGCGCCGTCTCGAACCAGGCGGCGGCGGTGACTTTGACGACGAGCAGCGCCAGCATGACGCAGAAGACCACCGCGGCGTGCCTCATGCGGCCGACGATCCGGCCGAACATCCAGACGCAGGCCATCGGGATGGCCAGTATCGAAGACATCTCCAACGCGTTGGACCAGAAGGTGGGATTTTCGAACGGATGCGTACTGTTCGGCCCGAAGAAGCCGCCGCCGTTCGTGCCGATCTGCTTGATCGCAACGAATGCCGCCACGGGTCCCCTCGCGATAATCTGCCGGGCGCCTTCGAGGGTGTTCGCCACGGCCGAACCTTTAAATGTCATTGGGACGCCGTTGAAGATGAGGGCAGCGGCGACGACGAGGGCGAGTGGCAGCAGAATGAGGAACGTCGCGCGCTGCACGTCGACGAAGAAGTTGCCCATGGCATTTCGGCCCGCAAGGCCTCGCGCGAGTGCGGTCAATGCCGCGATTCCGGTGCCCGCGGATACGAACTG
>JBAUVS010000489.1:0-4903 GCA_049583345.1 Woeseiaceae bacterium | reverse complement strand
CTCGCGGACCGTGTAGCCGTCGAAGCCCGCGCACGGGTGCGCGACGGCCAGACTCGGGGCCGGCGCGGCGCCGCCCTCGGGCATGAACTGCACACGAACGGCGCGCTCGGAGCACACCGTCAGCTGCAGGCGCCCGCCGTCGAGTTCGACCGCGAGGCCTCCGGCCGTCGATTCGTAGCCGGCGACACCTGCCGCGGCGGAGGCCGTTGCCGTCGTGAGAGCCAGGCCGAGCACGGCGGCGCGCAGGAAAGTACCCATCAGGACCTCTGCTATTGTGCCGCGGCTGGGGCGCCGTCCCGGCGATAGACGACGCCGCCTTGCATCACGAAGCTGACGTGCTCGAACGCGGCCACGTCGCTGAGCGGATTGCTGTCCGTGGCGACGATGTCGGCGTAGCGGCCCGCCTGGATCGATCCGACCCGGTCCGCAGCGCCGATCAGATCCGCCGCATTCCGGGTCGCCGCGAAGATCGCATCCATCGGCCGCAGGCCGTTCGCGATCATGAGACCGAACTCCATCGCGTGATCACCCTCGCCGAGGTCGGTGCCGTAAGCGATCTTGACGCCGGATTTCACCGCCAGCGGGAAGTTTTTCTTCGGCAGCAAATCGTTCGCGAGTTCCTTGTGCGCGGTGCCGGGCGTCAGCAACTCGGGATGGTCGCGGGCCACCGCGTAGAATACGTCGTACACCGACAGCGTCGGCACGAGATAGGTCCCGTGCGATTTCATCAGCGCAAACGTGTCCGCGGTCGCGAACGAGCCGTGCTCGACCGAATCGATGCCGGCGCGAACCGCGTTCTCGATGGCGCCCGGCGGATAGAGATGCGCCGCCACCTTCATGCCCAGTCCGTGCGCGGTCTCGACCGCGACGCGCATCTCCTCGTTGGTCATCAGTTGTGCGTGCGGGTCGTCGCCGGTCGAGGCGATGCCGCCCGAGGGCATCAGCTTGATGAGATCGGCACCGCGGCGCTTGTGTTCGCGCACGCGCTTCCTCGCCTCGTCCGGCGAATCGACGATGCCGTTGTCCCAGCCGGGGTGCGAGAGCGCGGGGTCGAGGCCGCTGCGAGGGTCCCCATGTCCCGCGGTGGGGCCGAGCGGCTCGAGCGACACCCAGAGCCGCGGGCCCGGGATCTTGCCCGACTCGACAGCATTGCGCACGGCGACCGTTTCGTCGCCGCCGCCGACGTCCCGCGCGCTGGTGAATCCCTGTTGCAGCATCGCGCGCATGAACCCGGCCGCATCGAAAGCGCGATCGAGAGTGGAATGCGTGAGCCAGTCCTCCGTCGCATTCTTGCGCTGCGGCAATTTGGCGGACATGTGGATATGGCAATCGATGAAACCGGGCATCACGGTGGAGGTCGAGAGGTCGATCACCTTCGCGCCGGCCGGCGACACGAAACCATCTTGCACGCGGGCGATGCGATCATCGCGCACCACGATGGACACCCTTTCGCGCGGCGCCGGCGTCACACCGTCGATCAGCGTCCCGGCGTAAATGACGATGTCTTTCGCGCCGGCGGGTGTCGTGACGATGCCTGCTGCGAGCAGGAGCGCAATGAGCGTTCGAACGGTTCCTTTCACGGATTCCTCCGTCGCCTGTAGGGCAACAAGCCGATATCGAGCGCCTCGGCTCCCGAGGCGGACGGGACAGTGTGGAGCAATTGCACACCGCGGTCACGGTGCGGGGCCGGCAAGGTGGGTCCTTGACGGCAATCTATATGTCGATTATTCTCGACATATGGACATAAATTCCGCGACCCGGGCACTTTCCGCACTCTCGCAGCCGACGCGCCTGGAGACGTTCCGATTGCTCGTACGCTGCGGTCCGGAGGGCATGCCGGCCGGCGAGGTTGCGCGGCGTCTCGACGTCCCTCACAACACAATGTCGTCGCACCTGTCGATCCTTGCGAATGCCGGTCTTGTCGGTTCGCGGCGGGAAGGGCGCTCGGTGATCTACGGCGTCGAGTTCGACGGAGTGCGCAAGCTACTCGGCTTCCTGGTGGAAGACTGTTGTCAGGGCACGCCGGACGTCTGCGGGCCGATACTCGACAGCGTACTGAATGCGTGCTGCGGCTGATTGCTTCGGAGTAAGGAGACAGACTCATGAAAAGGCTTCACATCAACGTCGGCGTCGCCGACCTCGAGGCGTCGATTCGCTTTTATTCGATGCTGTTTGACGGCCGGCCCACCGTCGTCAAGGACGACTATGCGAAGTGGATGCTGGACGATCCGCGTGTGAACTTCGCGATCTCGTCGCGCGGCACCAACAAGGGAATCGATCATCTCGGCATCCAGGTGGAGAGCCGAGACGAGCTTCGCGAGGTGTATCGGCGCATGGAGTCGGCGGGCGCTCCGTTGATTGACCAGGGTCCCGTCACCTGCTGCTACGCGCAGTCCGAAAAACACTGGTCGCACGATCCGGAAGGCATCGCCTGGGAGACCTTTCTGACGATCGGCGAAAGCACGGTCTACGGCAGCGAACCGGGTCCGGACGAACGCGGCGTCTGCTGTGACCGGCCGTCCACCGACGAGATGCTTGCCGAGCGCGCCTGCTGTGCCGGTGAGATCCGCGACCACGGTCGCGCCTGACCGCAGGGGTCCGGACCGTGGTATCGATGAGCGAATGCAAGGCGCCGTACAACGTGCTGTTCCTGTGCACGGGCAACTCGGCGCGAAGCATCATGGGGGAAGCTGTCCTGAACAAGGCCGGCAACGGTCGGTTCAGGGCCTTCAGCGCCGGCAGCCGGCCCACGGGCCGCGTCCATCCCGATGCGCTGGAGTTGGTCGGGCCCCTCGGCGGCGGCGAAACGCCGCGCTCGAAGTCCTGGAACGAATTCTCCGGTCCGGATGCGCCGACGATGGATTTCATATTTACCGTGTGCGACGACGCGGCCGGCGAAAGCTGTCCGGTGTGGCCCGGGCATCCGATGACGGCGCACTGGGGCATACCCGATCCGGCGGCCGCGGGCGGCTCCGAAGCCGAGAAGCGCCAGGCGTTCACCGATGCGTATCGAAGGTTGAGCGCGCGCATCGACGCCTTCGTGAACCTGCCGATTGAGGCGCTGGACGAGGCTGCGCTTCGGCGAGCGCTGGCCGCGATCGGCTCGACAGACTATGAGCGTTAATACGACTGCCACGCACGACCGCCGGCCGGCAATGGCGCCGCTGGAACGCTGGCTTTCGCTCTGGGTCGCCGGCTGCATCGTCGCGGGCATCGCGTTCGGGCGCTGGTTCCCCGACTTCTTTCAGTTCGTCGGCGCCCTGGAAGTCGCCAGGGTGAACTTGGCCGTTGCGGTACTGATCTGGCTCATGATCATCCCGATGCTGCTCAAGATCGACTTCACTGCGCTGGCCGGCGTCAGGTCCTACTGGCGCGGGATCGGCGTGACGCTGTTCGTCAACTGGGCCGTCAAGCCGTTCTCGATGGCCTTGCTCGGCTGGCTGTTCCTCGGCGTGCTGTTCAGGCCCTGGCTGCCGGCCGGGCAGATCGATTCCTACATCGCCGGCCTCGTGATCCTCGCGGCGGCACCGTGCACGGCGATGGTATTCGTATGGAGCCACCTGACCGACGGCGAGCCGCATTTCACGCTCAGCCAGGTCGCGCTCAACGACGTGATCATGGTGTTCGCGTTTGCGCCGATCGTCGCACTGCTGCTCGGCCTCTCCGCAATCAGCGTGCCGTGGGAGACTTTGCTGCTTTCGGTCGTGCTCTATATCGTGGTGCCGGTCGTCGTCGCGCAGGCGATCAGGTACCGGGTTCTGGCCGGGGGCGGGTCGACGCGTCTCGAGAAATTGCTGGCCGCATTGCGGCCGATCTCGTTGCTGGCCTTGCTCAGTACACTTGTGTTGTTGTTCGGCTTCCAGGGCACGCAGATCGTCGGGCAGCCCCTGATCATCGCCATGCTGGCGGTACCGATCGTGATCCAGGTGTATTTCAACTCCGGCCTGGCCTATCTTCTGAATCGGGCCGCCGGCGAGGCACATTGCGTCGCGGGGCCTTCGGCATTGATCGGCGCAAGCAATTTCTTCGAGCTCGCCGTCGCGGCGGCGATCAGCCTGTTCGGCTTCTCGTCCGGCGCCGCCCTTGCGACGGTCGTCGGCGTGCTCATCGAGGTGCCGGTCATGTTGACGGTCGTGAAGGTCGTGAACGGCAGCAAGGCCTGGTACGAGCGAGGTGCGAAGATCCGTTACCGATCGATTGCCGATTGAGGGAGGTTGCTTGGGCGACGTCAAGATTAACGCCAACCCTCCGCTGGATGCGGCAGTCGCATTGCTGCGGGAAGCCGGTCTGCCGGTGGCCGACCTGACCGGCGCACACATGCGCGACTTCTTCTACTATGGCCAGCCGTCGGCGCCAGTTGCGTTGGTCGGCGTCGAATTCTGCGGACCCGACGCACTGTTGCGATCGCTGGCCGTGGCGCCCGACCGTCGTGCACGCGGCATCGGATCGGCCCTCGTCCGCCACGCCGAGAATCATGCGCGCGGGCGGGCGGTGCAGGCGATATACCTGCTGACTACCGACGCCGCAACCTTCTTCGAACGCTGCGGCTACGAGACCGCGGAGCGCGACAGTGCTCCCGCCTCGATTCGAGCGACGCGCGAGTTCGCGGAGGTTTGTCCCGGCGACTCGACACTCCTGGTCAAGAGGCTCGCCGACTAGTCCTGGAGTACCGCGCTCCCCGTAATCTCGAAGTGCATCGCGACGCCCGCGGGCCGGGCGAGTCCTTCGCGCGACACCGGCTGCCCCCCGCCGATCCACACATCGACGGTGCCCGGGTCGATACGACGCACGCCGTCGGAATCCGCCACGCTGAGCCGGCGGCCGGACAGCGCGAATTCGACGCGTTGCGTCTCGCCCTTCGCGAGATGGACGCGCCGGAACCCCTCCAGGCTGCGGATCGGCG
>JBAUVS010000488.1:0-7932 GCA_049583345.1 Woeseiaceae bacterium | reverse complement strand
CCGAAGAACTGCACCGCGAGGTCCGGAATCTGGTGCGCCTCGTCGAGGATGATCGCCTCGGCGCCGGGGAGAAACTCGACGAATCCCTGCTCCTTCATCGCGAGGTCGGCCAGCAGCAAGTGGTGATTGACGACGACGAGATCCGCGTCCTGCGCGGCACGCCGGGCACGCACGACGTGGCAATCGGCATAGTCCGGACACTTCTGTCCCAGGCAGTTGTCGACTGTCGACGTCACCAGCGGCCAGATCCTCGAATCCTCCGCGACCCCGGTCAGTTCGGCGCGATCCCCCGTTTGCGTGCGGTGCCGCCATTCCCGGACCGCATTCAAATCGTCGAGCAGGCTGTCGGGAACGTCGGTGATCCGGTCGCAGCGCTCCAGACACAGGTAATTGGCACGGCCCTTCAGCAACGCCGTCGTCACGGGCCGCCCGACGGCCCTCGCGATCAGCGGCAGGTCCCGGTGATAAAGCTGGTCCTGCAGCGCCTTGGTGCCGGTGGAGATGATCGTCTTGCGTCCTGACAGCAGCGCAGGCAGCAGATACGCGAAGGTCTTGCCGGTGCCGGTGCCGGCCTCGACGACGAGCTTGCCGCCGTCTTCGATGGCCTCCGCGACGGCTTCGGCCATCCACGCCTGCCCCGCGCGCGGCTGGAAACCGGGCAACAGTTCCCGCAGGGGACTGTCGTCGCCGAAAAAGTCGGATAGATCGGTCACCGCCCGAAGCTTACCTGCTTCGCCGAACTTTGGCAGGATTGCCAATCGTCACAGTAGATGCCGAAACTGAACAGGCGCCACTCTCCGGCAGCGGTTTGACGGAAGTAAAGCGCAGCGCAGCGAGCTCCCGTCAAGCGGGATCGAGACATGACGGCAAACAGCTGCCGGAGAGTGGCGCCGTGTGACCAACCCTACCGGCCCGCGATGCGCTTGAGCGTCTCCGTGTCGGCCTTCATCGTGAAGCGCAAGTAGGGGCCCTGGGCGGTGTAGCGTGCCGCGCTGAAGTCGCCGTCGGTGAAGCCGGCGACGTTGTAGCCAAGCGTCAGCCATACGTTGTCGAAGACGTTGTAGCCGACGTCGATACCCATCCCGTAGTCGACGATGCTGGAACGGTACGAGTGGTAGATGCTGGTGCTGACGCCGGCGTCCCAGCGGTCGCGCAGGCCGCGGCGCAGATCGAAGCCGACGAGATCCGTGTAGCCCGTGTAGCCGTCGCCGTCAAAATCGCTCCGGACGTACTTGAACGCATACTGCAGGGACATCTGCATCACGGCGCTGAAGCGACGGTTCGCGTTGAAGTTGTTGACGATGCGCCGGCTGCTCGTCTTGCCGGAAGTCAGCGATGCCTCGTCGGCGACGAGATCGAGGCGGTCGAGGAAGGACCACGGCGTCTCGCCCTTCCGGTACGCCCAACCGACCTTCAGGTCGGTACTGCTCGCATCCGCTCCGCTCGCAGCCTCGCTGCGCATGACCGTCAAACCGGCGGACAGGCCATGCCCCGCCGCGGGCTGCCGGTACCAGCCGACCAGCAGCGAGTCGCGCTTTTCGCTGTCGGCGTTGCGGTGCTCGAAACGGGAATTGGCGCTCCAGTCGCCGGCGCTGTACATCGCGCCGAAGTACGCGGCGACGTAGTCCTCACCCGTCGAGCCCGACACCAGCTCACGGTCCGGATCGAACGGTCGCGATCTCGAATCGAGCAAGGTCCGGGTCTGGTCGAGACCCATGTCCAGGGTCCAGCGCTCGTTGAGCTGGAAGCCCTGGATCAGGCCGACGTTGCCGAACAGGCGCGGACCGAACTCGGTCACTTCCTGGTTCAGGTAGCTGTTGATCTGCGTGCGGTCCCGGGGTTCGGCGCGGACGCCGAGCCGCGTCATCGTCGCATCGATGCCCGTGCCGCTGGCCTGCTCGTACTCGCCGACCAGGGTGACGTGCTTGAGGATGTCGTAGTCGGCCCCGAACACCGTCCTGGTCGGAAAGTCGGTGCTGTCGGCGCCCCCGGCCAGGGCCGTGCTGCCGCTGGCTCGCAGCGTCAGATCGCCATCGAACAGTTCCTGCGAAACGCCGATTTCTGCGAGGTCGCTCCCGCGGTCTTCGCCGTCCGCGAATTTGTCCTCGTCGTGCAGCAATCCGACCGATGCACTGAAGCGCTCGCGCTCGTAACGCAGTTGTCCGTGTAACAGATTCCGGATGTCTCCGGTTTGCAGGTTCTGCTGCCAGGCAGCCTCGCCGTCGATCGAATAGCGCTCGCCGATCTTCGCCCGCGTATCCAGCCCGACCCGGCGGAACCCGCGGTCGGCGGCCGATTGATAACCGAGGCCGAAATCGTCCTCCACCTCGCGGATGTAGGCACGCAGGTCCAGGCCCTCGCCGTTGTGTTCGAGGACCATGCTCTGTGCCGAACCGCTCGCCTCGACGCCGCCGCTCGTCGAATTCGACGACGCGACCTCCGCGGTGAGCAGCGTCTGCTCGTTCACCTGCCAGCGCAGGTCGACGCCCGTGAGATCGGCCTGTGCACCGGTCGTGCCGTCATCGATGCGTGTGACGCCGACTTCGACGCGGTCGTCGGCGAAACGCACCGAACCGCGCCCGCCCGCGACGACGTCGTTGGTCGAGGTCGACGCCGACTCGTATTCGACAACGATATAGACCGGATTGAAGTCCGTGTCGCGGTTCGGGACAGGATGCTTGAAGAAGATCGTGCCGGCGACGGGGTCGAGGTTGTAGTCGAGGAAGCGCGCAAGCTTCGTGACGCTGAGGACCTGTCCGGAATCGATGCGGTCACGCACCTCGATTCGCACCTGGTCGCTGTTCGCGATGATCGGCGCCGTGCTCAGGCGGTACAGCCCGGACGTGCCATCGCCGCGGATCTCGTCGCGGTGGAACGCCTGATCCGTCTCCGCCGCGAACACCGTATAGCCCAGCGTGTCGCCGCGATATTCGCTCTTCAGACCGTTGAAGCGGCGCTCGTAACGCGACAGGTCGGTCACCGACAGGCCGGTGTCGAAGTCGCCGAACAGCGCCGAGAACTGTTCGCGCTCCAGTTTCACGTACAGCTTGCGCTGGCTGGGTGCCTCGAAGCGCTGTTCGCTCGTATCGGCGAACAGCGGATAGTAGGCATTGGGGTCGATCACGGTATCGAAGCGATGCCGTGCCTCGTTGCGGGCACGTGCCGAATCGTACGCGAGCGTGAGCAGGTACTCGCCCTTGATGCTGCCCTTGGCGAAGAATGCGACGCGGCCGTCGTCGTAGTAGCCCTCGTCCTTGCCGGCGTCCTCGGCCGCCACGGCATTGCCGGACAGCGTCTGATACCCGGCCGTGCCTTCGGCGAATCCGACCAGGATCCAGTCGCGCTTCGCGGGCTTCAGCCAGGCGCGGATCTCCTGCTCGCGCTGGCGCTCGAACTTCAGGTCGACGGTCGCCTCGCCCGATTGCGTCGTCGGCGCGAGTTCCAGGTAGGCGATCCCGTCGGCATCGACCCGATACGTCGGTTCGCGCGGGCCGACGACGACGAGATCGTTCTTGCGGTCATTTTCGACGTCCCACCAGGCGCGGTACGGTGCGTCGATGCGGTAGTTGCCGACCACGCCGGTGCGCGCGGGGTGTCCCGCGCGATCGTACAGGCGGACCGCGATCACGGGCCGAGTCTTGCCGTCCGCCACCAGCGTCGAGAGCTCCGGCACGAGTTCGCCGCGGATTCCCGGGCCCGGATAGTAGAGTTTGCGGCGGATGGATTTGGCGCGGCTGCCGTCGGCATTGCTGACCACGACCCGGACCTCGTTGACGCCGTCGACGAGGTCGATGCCCTTCCATCTCGACACGGCGACCGTACGCAGTCGATTCAGCGCCTTGACATCGAAGTTGAGCGGGCTGACCGGCTGCCCGTTGACATACGCCTTCACGGTCTGCTCGGGGCGGTGCTCGACGGACAGCTTGGTGCTCGGGATCGCGGGCGTCCAGCCCGGAGCGGGCAACAGCAGCGCGACACCCGGCGCCAGCGAATCGATGTCCGGTTCGACCTGCGATGCGGGCATGCCGGCATCCGGATCGGTCTCGTAGCCGGGACGCTCGGTCTGCCCTTCGCCGGGCAACGCACCGAGCGTGGGGGTAATTTGCGTGCCGCTGCTCGGCTGCGTCACTTCGAGGAACGACGGCTTGCTCGGCCGCACGCCGCTCAGGATCATTTCGACGCGCCGGTTGGCCTGCCGACCGGCCGCCGTCTCGTTGCTTGCGACGGGGTCGTCCGGCCCGCGGCCCTCGACCTGGATGTCCCCCGTAGCGACGTCGAGGGCTTCGGCAACGTACGTCGCCGCCGCCTGGGCGCGGGCCCGAGACAGCACGTAGTTGTCGGCGAACAGATTCCGGTTGCGTGCGGCGATCGGCTGACTGTCGCTGTGTCCGGTCGCGCTGATCTGGATGTCCCTGACGCCCTTCCAGCCGGCGATCAGCTTGTCGAGGGTCGTCTTGTCTTCGGCCGAGAGTTCGTCCGAGAGGATCGCGAACTTGAGGTCCAGCACGTAACCCGCGTTCCTGGTCTCCGCGGGTTCGCGGATCATCTTCGTCTCGGCGACCGGGGTCTTCTGGCGACTTGCCATCGGCGAATCGAAGCGCCCGACCGCCCTGGTCACCAGCTCGCCGTCGACATCGGCATCGATGGCGGCGACGAAGCTCGTCTGGCTCGTCCAGTTCCCCGCATGATCGGCGATCGCCATCGACACCACCTGCCCCTTGAGGGACGGCTCGGCCGCCGGCGCGCCGTCGACCCGCATCGAACCCTTCAGGTAGTGGACGCCATCGGGCAGCATGATCATCAGCTCGGTGTTGTCGATCGCGACATTGCCCTTGCCGGTAAGCTTGACCTGGTACGCGACCTGGTCGACGTCGCCCGTCCCCGAATTGCGGAGTTCGATGTCGACGCGGCCCTCGGGCCTGGGCTTGCGGCGCAGATAGAAGTCGGCGCGCAACAGGCCGCCGGGCGGGAGCTTCACGAACTGGGAATCGTTGCGGCCCGCGTAACCGGGAGCGGCGTCGCAGCCGACGATGTCGTACCAGTCCGGCACGGTGAACGTGTCCAGCTGTGCCACGTGCGTGCCGGGATCGATGCCCTCGAAATGGAACCGTCCGCCCTCGTCCGTCACGGCATAACGGCCGTCCTCGAGGTAGACGCGCACGTTGCCGACGCCGGCGCCTTCCGCGAAGTCTTGCTGCGAACAGTCGCCTTCGACGACACGGCCGATAAGGGTGCCGGTGGACCGATACAGGTCCTCCCGCAACAGGATCGTCGCTTTGGCCGCGTTCGAGATCAAGCCGCCTGCGGCGAGCGCGGTGGCGACATTCACGAGTTCCCGATCGCGCCGGCCGCCAACGATCTCGACGACGTAGTCGATCTCGAATCGCGCACCGGCAGCGAGCGACGCGACGTGGAAGCTGAGCGTGCGGCCGTCCGCCGCGATATCCGGATCCGCCAGCCGGTTGCCGTTCTCGCGAGCCGATCCCGACACGAATCGCATGGCCGCCGGCATCTGGTCGATGACGACGACGTCGGTAGCGGGACCGCCCGCAGAGGTGTTCTCGAGCGTCAGCTCGTAACGGACGAAGTCGCCGGGTGCAGCCGCCGTCGTGCTCGTGCGTTTCTCGAGATACAGCGCGGTGGCCTGCGGATCGACGGGAATGTCGACGTCGAACGACGGCCCGCCCGACTTGCTGAACGCATTGCCGAAGGACCCCGGCCCGAGCGCGTAAGGCGCCCCCGGCAGCAGCTGCAGATCGGCGACGTTTGCCGTGGACGGCGCGGCGAAGTCCGCGGCGGGGGTGACCACGAGACGGTAATCGCCGTCGGCCACGACCGGGAAGCGAAACTCGCCGGTGCCGAACGCATAACGCGTGCCCGCGCCGTCGGTGACGGTCGCACCGCTCGTCAGGGACGACGGGAACTGGCTGACGCCGTCGTTGCCGTACACGACGGCGGGCGCTCCGGTGGCGGCATCCACGAGTTCGAGCCGTGCGCCATCGACCGGCGCACCGGTCCGCGAATCGAAGACAACGCTCACCGGATCGAGATCGGCACGGTCCCGGGTAACGTCGCTGCTGTCTGCCGGGTCCGTGTAATCGATCCGCGCCGTGGACCCGAGCGCTCCCTGCAGGACGCAGTCCCCCGGCGCCGGCGCTCCGCGCGCCGAAGGGACATAACCTGCGAAGATACCGGTGTTTATCCCGGTTTCCGTCAACTGGATCGTCTCGGAATCCCCCGATGCCTCGTCGACCACAGTGACGACCGCGGTGTCGATGGCCTGGTAGTCGACGTTCTGATCCGTATCGTCGAGTCGCACAAACAGGGGTTCGCCGAGGTTGTACGAACCCGCCGGCGTGACGTCCTGTGCGGACGCCGGATCCACGCTGCCGCCGCCGGTCAGCACCGGGTCTGCCAGTGGTACCAAGCTGCCGCCCGACAGACATGCGGACGGCCCGACGGGTTCCTGCCAGTTACCGGAACCCGAACCGGCGAGGCGGGTGAATTCGACCGTCGCGGGACTGCGGACGACCGCGGCGGTCAGCTCGACGATGTTGCTCTGCACGGTGACCACGGCGCCGGGAGACGGCTCGTGATAGAACGTGGCCTGGTTGGAAATGACGGCACCCGGAGGCGCGGCGAACGCGGGCGCGGCGGCCAGAATGGCCCCCAGAACAGCGAGGAATCGCTGTTTCAAGACGCAGCGAGGGCCACCCCGGGGGGTGGCCCATCGCTCGTCCGACTTGCGTCGTCCTTCAAGCACCGTGATGTGACGCGGATAATTAAGTCGTGTTGATCCGCACCTGGTAGGTGATGGTCGTCGACGCGCCGGCCGCGATGTCCGGGACCGCGATCGACAAGGCACCCGTTCCGGCGTCGTACGAACAGCCGTCGGTGTCGGCATCACCCGCGTCGGCGTTGCAGAACGCGGCATCGATCGCCACATCCTGGCCGGCGCCGTATGCCTCGTCCTCGAACGTCACGTCCGCGACCTGGATGTTGTCGGTCACCACGACGCTCTGAGCCGCCGATCCGCCACCGCTGTTGTCGATGGTGATCGTGTACTCGATGACCGCGTCGGGTACGGCCTTGCCGCTGCTGAACGGGTCGGAGATCACCGCGGAGGTCTTGGTGATGGTCAGCGCCGCCGAGACGATCTCGTAGCTGTCCTCTGATTGCTCCGCCCCGTCGTTACCGGCGTCGGCAAACACGCTCTCGATCAGCGTCGGGTCGTCGGCACCCGGACTCTCGGTGAGGTCCCCATCGAGCGTCCCGGGCGTCGCCGTGGCGTTCGCGTCGTCGGCGGCCGTGGCCGTCAACTGGATGTTGGCGTAGTCACCGTTGCTGACCGTCCCCGGCGCGTCAGCGAACACGTAAATCTCGACGACACCGTCTTCGGCCAGTTCATCGACGAACGCAAGGTCCGTCGCCAGGTCCGGCACGCCGCCCGCGCCGTCGCCGTTGGCGACACGGATACGGTAGTTGGCGAGGTCCGCCGAATCGGCGTTGCCGAAAACCGCGCCGGCGAAGTCCGCGACGTCGAGGCGGAAGTCCATGATCGCATTGCCGTTGTTGGTCAGCGTGAACGAGGCGATGACGTCCGAGTCGCCCGGGGCGACCGGAGTCGTCGGTCCGCCGCTCGTCTCCACCAGCGTAAAATCGACACGCCGGTCGACGAGGAACGCCGTCGGGCTGCCGCCGCCGGGCGTGCTGTTGCCCGCCGGATCGGACTCGATCGGTGTCTGCGAATTGCCGTTCACGTCGTAGGCGACCGTGGCCTGATTCTGTACCGACGTGCCGGCATCCGTGCCGGCGGCCAATACCTGCTGCGCGAACAGCACGGCGGCCGCCGAAATACCCAGCCTGACGATCAGGCCGGCTCCCTTTACTGCGTTTTTCATCACGGTACTCCTTCTTTGGTTTGCCTTACTT
>JBAUVS010000487.1:0-3639 GCA_049583345.1 Woeseiaceae bacterium | reverse complement strand
CGTCTCCTGCGTCCACTGCGCATCGGCGTTCCTGCGGAACGAGACACTGAAGCGATCCGTCGTCAGCGTCATCTCGTCGTAGGGAGAATCGTCGAGCAGGGCCAGGATCTCGCGCACGTCGTCGAGCGTCAGCCGCGCCGTCATCGTTTCTTTCCGCTCATGGCATCAAGGACGTGATCGAAGGGCTTCGGCATCGGCCTGGCGGCAGGCTCTTTCTTGCGATTCGCCCAGATCGTCTCGGGCCGGCTTTGCAGCAACAGGACCGGCCGTGCGGGATCGGCCGGCTGCCGGGGGATCGCCCACTCGATGTCCTGCGGACAACCGTAATGCGCTTCGACACGCCGCGCCATCTGCCACAGCGCCGCCAGTTGCTCGTCCGTGACGCAGGGCACGTCCTGCAGCTCGGCATCGACGCCCGTGTCGAGTACGCCCTGGCCGTCGCTGCGGCGGACGTGCTGCGCGGTCTTCGTCGAGATATTGCGGACGCTGATCTCGCCGGTCACCTTGTTCACCACGAAGCGGTCCGGCGTGACCTCACCGCTCACGAGGCAGGACCCCAGCCCCCAGCAAGCCTCGATGGCGATCACCGAGCGATCGCCGGTGGTCGGGCTGCGTGTGAACATCACGCCGGCGCAGGCGGCGTCGATCATCGACTGCACGACGACGGCGATCGACAGGCTGCCTTCGTCGAGGCCGAGCCGCTGCCGGTAACTGATCGACTCGGCATTGTAGAGGCTGGCCCAGCAGGCGCGCACGCGGTCCACGACGGCCGCCTCGCCGTCGGTCCACAGATACGTATCCTGCAGGCCGGCGAAGCTCGCCTCGTCGCTGTCTTCGCAAGTCGCGCTGGAGCGCACCGCGACGCAGCTGCCGGCGCCGGAGTCCTGCAGCGCCCGATAGGCCCCGAGGATCGCGTCCTCGACGTCGGCCGGTACCGGGAAACCGACGATGGCGTCGCGAATCGTGCGGCCCGTCGCGGCGACGCGAGCCTCGTCGGCCGCTCCCAAGGCCGAGATCTCGGCACGAACGTCGAGCATCTTCCTCGATGCGGCCAGGAAGCGTTCGAAGGCATCGGTGGTCACCGCGAAACCCGGAGGCACCGGGATGTTCGCGCGCGTCAGCTCGCCGAGGCTCGCGGCCTTGCCGCCGACGAACGGCCGCTGCGCGAGTGACAACTCTGCGAACCAGCGGATCACCGGGACGGCGTGTCGGCTCACCGGGCGGCTAATCCAGAATCGTGACGATGCCGTTGTCGCCGTCGACCCGGATCCTCTGCCCGGTGCGGATCCGCTTGGTCGCCACGCCGGTGCCGACGACGGCCGGCAGCCCGTATTCGCGCGAGATGATCGCCGCGTGCGACATCGTACCGCCGATGTCGGATACCGCGGCCTTGATCTTCGGGAATATGGGTCCCCAGCTCGGCGTCGTGACCGGCGAGACCAGGATGTCGCCTTCGCGCACCTGGCCGATCTCGTTGACGGCGCGCAGCACCCTGGCCGTGCCCTCGACGACGCCGGGCGAGGCCGCGAAGCCATGCAACTCCTTGTCGTCGACCTTGTCGGGCGCACGCGACCAGGCCTGCAGCGTCTCCGAGGTGATGCCCCACAGCATCTGTACCGCCGGGTCTTCCAGGTGCTCCGGCATCGGTCCGACCGCCACCGGCGCGTCCCATGCCTCGAGCTTCTCGAGGATCTTGCGGCGCTTCTCGACGACGGGCTGCCAGTGGGCCGCGCCGAGCGGCTTCGAGCCGGCGGCCCAGGCGAGCATCGCATCGATCAGCGCCGCCTCCGCCTCGGGATGCCGCAACTGGAAGATGTCTTCGCGCTCTTTCAGGATACCGGTCCGGACGAGAAGATCGCCGAACTCGCGAACTTTCTCGTAGAAGCGCGTCGTGAACCAGTGTTCGCAATAGAACTTGTGATCCTCGACGTAGGGGAAGACGCGATGACACAGGCCGAGCATCTGGTCGAAGGCACCTTTTTCCTCTTCGGTCTCGAGATGGCTGCGGTATTCGTCGGCGATGCGCTTGCGCTCCGCCTGCAGCTCTGCGGTGTGGCGGAAGATATCCTCGCCGGACTTGATGCTCGCGATGTAGTGCGGCAATGCCGAGAGCGGGACCGTCATATCGTCGTTCCAGCTGCGGTGGTAATAATAGAAGCCGTCGCCCGTCGAGATGTTGAACCAGGGGTCCTTTGCCTTCTCGAGGGCGGCGAGCCACTGTTCGCCCTTCTGGTCCTTCGCCTTCACCGCGTCCAGTGTCTGTGCCGGCGTTGCGCCGTCCACGAACGCGTCCTCGATGCCGAGCTCGATCGCGAGTTGCGCCAGCTTCTTCAATTCGTCGTCGGCGCGGAACATCAGGATGTCGATGCCGGCGACCATGCGGGCGACCATCTGGTCGGGGATCTCCGGGAACGCCTTCTTGCAGAACTGGAAGAACACGAGGTAGGCGCCGTAGCCCAGCATCAGGAATTCGAAATGGTGGTGCCACATCATCGAGTAGCTCTCGATGCAGCGGTGCCAGGCCTCGCGGACGTAGTGGTTCTGAGCGACGCCGCGCGCCTCGAGGACCACCTCTTCGTCGTCGAACTCCGGCAGCTCGGGCACCTCGATGGCGTCTACCTGCCGGATCAGCGCCATCATCTTCTCGCGCCACTTGCTGTACAACTCGTCCCAGTTCTCGAAGTAATGGGCGGCGCGGCGATTGAACACCTCGGTGCGCCGGGCGATCTCGTCGGGGTCCGAAACGGCGTGTGCGGTGATATACACCCTGCCGTTGGCGATGCGATGCTCGACGCCGAGCGTGGCCGGGAACGCAAAAATGCGCGTCGTGTTGGCGCCCATCGCCGTGTACGGCACTTCGGCGCCGATGGCGTCGAAGGCCGGCATCGGTTCCGGGAAATGCATCGAGTTGTAGAACCAGAAGACCTGGTCGTCACCCGGCTGGAAACGGGTGTAGTAGGGATACATCTCCTCCCAGCCTTCGGTGCCGGGCACGTTCTCGATCTCGGATGGAAGCGGGAAGGGTCGGGAAGGGCTCGTGTCGTTCATCGCAGTGCTCCGTTCCTCGGCGCCCGGCCTGGGTGCCATCCTTGATTATACGGCTGTCAGGCTAGGCTTTTTCGGTGCGCCAGCCCTCGGCGTAGGTCTCTCGCGCCACGGCGCTGTAGGGCACCGGGCTGACGATGGCGCGGATCTCGGCCTGCTTGTGGCGCTCGACCGTGGTCTTCCCGGAACCGCCGCCTTCCTCGCCCCAGACCAGCGTGACCTCGGTGCCGATCTCGATGTTGGGATCGACCGTGGCCAGCGACAGCATCGTCCGCTCGTTGTAGCTGTAGCCGCTGAACATCGAGACGCCGACGAGCTTGCCCTTGTGCAGTACCTTGTCGTAAGTGGCGGAAGTGTAGTTCGAGAGCGGCAGGTCGATGTACTTATAGATGTCGCCTGCCTCGAACAGCGACGCGAACACCTTGATGACGTCCTCGGAATTCCAGGCCAGCGTCACCTTGTGGCGATGCGGCTCGTCGTTGATCTTCTCCAGCGCCTCGCGGCCGATGAAGTCGTGATCGAACTTGACGAACGGCCCGTAGCCGAGTTCGTACGGCGTGACGTAATAGTCCTCGATGTTGTCCGAATACAGGC
>JBAUVS010000486.1:0-2360 GCA_049583345.1 Woeseiaceae bacterium | reverse complement strand
GATTCTCGAGCAGTGTCTCGATGCGGCGTGCCGTAAACCGCGCCACCTTCACCGGATCGAAGCTCGCGAACGCCTTCCGGTAGTTTTCCCGCTTCGCCAGAATCGTGGACCAACTCAGGCCGGCTTGTGCACCCTCGAGGATCAGGAATTCGAACTGCACGCGATCATCGAATACCGGCACGCCCCATTCCGTGTCGTGGTATTCGACGTATTCGGGGCGCATACCTTCCGCCCATTTGCAGCGCTTCACCGTCGCGGGCATGACCATCGCCTCCACTCGATCCCCGGCAAATCTACCACCGTGGATCGGCATCGTGAATCGGTCTTTCCGGGTTTGCGCACGGGATATGTCCAGAACCTAAAAAGAAGCCCGCGCACGGCGCGGGCTTCCTGCGTTTCCGATCGAAAGGCCGACCTGTTACATGTCGTCCCCGTCGTCGTCGCTGTCGTCCTTCGAATCGCCACAAGTGCCTTCCCCGCACTTGCCTTCCGCATCCTTGCCCTTGTCCGCATCGTCCTTGTCGCCGCCGCAGCTCGCTTCGGCATCCTTGTCGCCGCCGCAGCTGCCTTCGGCATTCTTGGCCTTGTCGCCCCCACAGGAACCTTCTCCGGTACCGAGCATGTAACCCATGCTCAACGTCGATATCGCAAACGGGGTCGCCGCCGCCTCATCGGCATTGGCGACACTCGACGCGAGTGCGAACGACCCGGCCAGAGCAGCCCCCACGGCTAACGCTACAGGCTTTACAGCTTTCTTGTCAGACATCATCTCTCTCCTACGAGGGTTGTTTCGCCCAGGCTGGGCTCCAGTTCCGGCGACGTGCACCTCAGGTTTTCCACGTCACCGATTTCAAAATCTTCTGCTGCACGTCATCCAGGCGCTCCCCGCGTTCCCCGATGATCGCGATGCTGCCGTCGCCGACCGGAAGGATCACGCCTTCGACCGTTTTCCCCTCGACCGGTATCGCCTGCGCCACCTTTTCTTCGGCCATGAGGATGATCGTGATCGCCCCCTTCTTGCCCTGGATGACGAGATGCGGGACGAGATGCCCGTCGATGACGCAGGTCCGCGCGTACGTGATCAATCCGGCGTTGCCATTCAGCACCGCGATGTTCGGAGGAACGACCGCGGACACGCGGCCCGCGGGCACGGGCACGTCGGTCGGAAGCAGGGCGTTCGGCTCGCCGTCGAGGTGCGCAAGGACCTCGTCGGCCAGCGATTGCCGATCGGCGGCAGGGCTCATGAAATGCAGCGTCAGCAATGCGGCGATGGCAACCGTCGCCGCGATCGCGAACCAGGCAGGAACCGGGAAGCGGCGCCCGCTGCGCCGTGGCGGCGAGAACGCGACGACGGAGGGATCGGGAGCCGGCAGCCTGAGTTCCGGCACTTCGACCGCCAGGGCCCGGCCGATCGCCTCGTCCAGCGCTCGCATCTCGTCCCGGAACTGTCGGCATGCAGCGCAGCCCGCGAGGTGCTCGGCAGCTCCGGTAAAAGAGGGCTCGGCGGAAATCGCTGCTCTGTACTCGTCGCAATTCATGGCGTCGCCATCCGTTCCCGGAGCCTTGCCCGCGCGCGGTGCAGCCGCGTGAGCACGGCGCCCTGGTTCAGGCCCATATGCTCGGCAATCTCGTTGGTGCTGTAACCCATCAGGACCTGCAGGACGAGAGGCTCGCGGTAGTCGTCGTCGAGTTCGTAGATCGCACGGCGCATGCCGTGGAGTTCCTCGTCCGGACGTTCGGCCAGCAGGGCGGACTGGGCGGGCGTCAGGTTGTCGATGTCGACCGTCTCGGGTCTCTTGCGCTCGAAGTGGCGTGCGTTCTCTCTCCTGACGATGGTCAGCAGCCACTGGGTCGCTGCCCCTTCGTCGCGCAACGCATCCAGGGACTTCCACGCCCGCAGCAACGCCTCCTGAACGACGTCCTCGGCGATGGTCCTGTCCCGGCTGAGCCATACGGCATACCGGTAGATGTCCTGGTAGCACCCACCCACGATCCTTTCGAACCTCTGATGCCGCGCTGCCGCGGCCCTGCTCTCGTGCATACCAGATGACCCACGCCGTCGATGATTTATTACCGAATCGGTGACAAACTCTGCCTCAGGCGTGGAAACCCTACCTAAATACGGGGAAAATCGAAAATTATTAGAAGCGATAAGGCCCTGATATGAGTGTCGTATCCCCCGGCCGTTACCCGCGGACCCGCCTGCGCCGCAGCCGCAGGAGGGCCGCCCTGCGCGCGCTGGTCGCCGAAACGGGCCTTGGCCCGACGGACCTCGTCTGGCCGGTGTTCGTGCTCGAGGGAGAGGGGCGCGCTGAGACCGTGGCCTCCATGCCGGGGGTGCAACGCAAGAGTATCGACCT
>JBAUVS010000485.1:0-6917 GCA_049583345.1 Woeseiaceae bacterium | reverse complement strand
TGCACCAGCCGGGCGTGATCAGGGTGTCGCAATGGCGCATGTCGGGGTCTGGCCGCGGTTGCCGTCGGGAGCGTGTGGAGGGCCAGTATACCTAGGTTTGATGCGGCTTCCAGCGCATCCCGGGCGGGCTCGAAACGCTTCGGTCGGGGGGTCCTGTGTGGTAAAATTCATGCCTTGAATCGGCGCCTGTTGAGCTCGTCTCGAGCTGGGCAAGAAAGAGACGTTTTCCGACCGATATCCCGCGTTTTTCGCGACTCCGGATTCTGCCGCCAGGCTGGATTCGCGCCCGAATAGTGAGTTTTTATGGCTGAAGTAGCTCAGGAACTGCTGTCCAGAAGCCTCGAAGAGGAGATGCAGCAGTCCTATCTCGACTACGCGATGAGCGTCATCGTGGGTCGCGCCCTACCCGACGTCCGCGACGGCCTGAAACCGGTGCACCGCCGCGTCCTGTACGCGATGCGCGAGCTGGGCAACGATTACAACAAGGCCTACAAGAAGTCCGCCCGCGTGGTCGGCGACGTGATCGGCAAGTACCATCCGCACGGCGAATCGGCGGTGTACGACACCATCGTGCGCATGGCGCAGCCCTTCTCCATGCGGGTGATGCTCGTCGACGGCCAGGGCAACTTCGGTTCGGTCGACGGCGACGCGCCGGCGGCCATGCGCTACACCGAGGTGCGCATGTCGCGGGCGGCGCACGAGCTGCTCGCCGACATCGAAAAGGAGACGGTCGATCTCGTCGACAACTACGACGGTTCCGAGAGGGAACCCACCGTGTTGCCGACCCGGCTGCCCAACCTGCTGGTCAACGGCTCGTCCGGCATCGCCGTCGGCATGGCCACCAACATCCCGCCGCACAACCTCGGCGAGATCGTGGACGCCTGCCTGGCGCTGATCGACGACCCGCGCATCGATGCCGCCGGGCTGATGCAATATATCCCGGGACCCGATTTTCCGACCGCCGGTATTATCAACGGCGCCGGCGGCATCCAGTCCGCCTACCGGACCGGGCGGGGCCGCGTCTACGTGCGGGCGCGCACGCACACCGAGGAGTTCGGCAGCCGCGGCCGCGAGGCCATCATCGTCACCGAGCTGCCGTACCAGGTGAACAAGGCGCGGCTGATCGAGAAGATTGCCGACCTCGCGCGCGACAAACGCATCGAGGGCATCAGCGACCTGCGCGACGAGTCCGACAAGGACGGCATGCGCATCGTCATCGAGCTGCGCAAGGGCGAAATCACCGACGTCGTGCTGAACAACCTCTACAAGCACACCCAGATGCAGAGCGTGTTCGGCATCAACATGGTGGCGCTGCACGACGGCCAGCCCAAGCTGATGAACCTGAAGCAGATGCTCGAGGCGTTCCTCGCGCATCGGCGCGAGGTCGTCACCCGGCGCACGATCTTCGAACTCCGCAAGGCGCGTGACCGGGCCCACATCCTGGAAGGGCAGGCGGTCGCGCTGGCGAACATCGACGAGGTCATCGCGCTGATCAAGGCCTCGCCGTCGCCGGTCGAGGCGAAGGAAGGCCTGACCGGCAGGCTCTGGGCGCCGGGCCCGGTGACGGCCATGCTCAAGCGTGCGGGCGACACCGACACGCGGCCCGACGGCCTCGAGGAAGGCAGCGGCATGGTCGAGGGCGGCTACCGGCTCTCCGCGACCCAGGCGCAGGCCATCCTGGACCTGCGTCTGCACCGTTTGACGGGCCTGGAACAAGAAAAAATAATAAATGAATACAAAGAGATATTGGGTAAAATTAAAGAACTTTCCAACATTCTGGAAGACCCCGACGAGCTGCTGAACGTCATCCGCGGCGAGCTCACCGAGGTGCGCGACAACTTCGGCGACGCACGTCGCACCGAGATCGTGAACGACCACAGCGACCTCAACATCGAGGACCTGATCCCGAACGAGGAGGTCGTCGTCACCCTGTCGCACGGCGGCTATGCGAAGGCGCAGCCGGTCGGCGACTACCGGGCGCAGAAGCGCGGCGGGCGCGGCCGCTCGGCGACCAAGGTCAAGGACGAGGACTTCATCGACAAGCTGTTCATCGCCAACACGCACGACACGATCCTGTGCTTCTCCAATCGCGGCAAGGCCTACTGGCTCAAGGTCTACCAGGTGCCGCAGGCGAGTCGCGGCTCGCGCGGCAAACCGATCGTGAACCTGCTGCCGCTCGAGGAAGGCGAACGCATCAACGCGGTGCTGCCGGTGCAGGATTACGCGGAGGACAGCTACGTGTTGTTCGCGACCTCCGGTGGCACGGTCAAGAAGACGGCGCTGAGCAAATTCTCGCGGCCGCGCTCGAACGGCATCATCGCGATCGACCTGCGCGAGGACCGGCTGGTCGACGTCGCGATCACCGGCGGCGACGCCGAGATCCTGCTGGTCGCCAGTCACGGCAAGGCGATCCGGTTCCACGAAGCGGACGTCCGGCCCATGGGGCGCGGCGCCGCCGGTGTGCGCGGCATCCGCCTGCCGGCCGATCATGAAGTGATCGCGCTGGTCATCCTGCGCGACGGCCTGATCCTGACCGCCACCGAGAACGGTTATGGCAAGCGCACGGCCGTCGACGACTACCCGGTGCAGGGCCGCGGCGGCCAGGGCGTGATCGCGATCCAGACCAGCGAGCGCAATGGCCGCACGATCGGTGCCGTGCAGGTGGCCGAAGACGACGAGATCATGCTGATCAGCTCGAACGGCGTGCTGGTACGCACCGCCGTCGCCGACATCTCGATCCAGGGCCGCAACACCCAGGGCGTCCGCTTGATCCGCATGGAGCCGGAGCAGTGGCTGGTGGGCGTGGCACGCATCGAGTTCATCGAAGACGACGAAGAATAGCCCCGGCAGTCATTGCGAGGAGGCCGCAAGCCGACGAAGCAATCCATGGATTGCTTCGCTTCGCTCGCAATGACCGGGACATAAGTACGCAATGACCGGGACATAAGTATATGAAGATTTACCTAGTGCAATCGCCGCGCTAAATCGGGACAATACGCGACCGCAACCGCAAGGATCCCTGGGACATGTCCCGCGTCTACAATTTCAGCCCCGGCCCGGCGGCATTGCCGCTCGACGTACTCGAGATCATCCGCAATGACATCCCCGACTGGAACGGCACCGGCATGTCGGTCATGGAAGTCAGCCACCGCGGCAAGGAGTTCATGGCGCTGGCCGAACGCTCGGACGCGAACCTGCGCCGACTGCTGGACGTGCCGGACGATTACAGCGTGCTGTGGACGCAGGGCGGTGCGACGCTGCAGATGGCCATGGCGCCGCTGAACCTGGCGGGCCCCGGCGACACGGTCGACTACGTGCTGACCGGGAGCTGGGGCAAGAAGGCGGCCGGCGAGGCGAGAAAGCAATGCAAGGTCAACGTCGCCGCCGACGCCTCGGACCGCAATTTCACCTATATCCCGCCGGAATCCGGCTGGCAGCGGAGTGCCGGCGCGAAATACCTCCACATCACCTCCAACGAGACGATCGCCGGCGTGGAGTTCCATGCCGTACCGGGAAGCGAGGTGCCGATCGTCGCGGACATGTCGAGCAACATCCTGTCGCGGCCGATCGACGTCCGCGAGTACGGCGTCATCTATGCCGGTGCGCAGAAGAACATCGGCCCCGCCGGCATCACGCTCGTCATCGTGCGCAAAGATCTGCTCGAACCGGCCCGCGCCAATCTCCCGCACCTGATGACGTGGAAGGCGTACGCCGAATCGGACTCGATGACCAACACGCCGCCGACCTTCGCCTGGTACGTCGCGGACCTGGTCTTGCAGTACCTGCTGCGTGAGGGCGGGCTCGAGGCGATGGCGGCGCTGAACGATCGCAAGTCGCGCAAACTGTACGCGGCGATCGACGCGTCGGATTTCTACCGCAACCCGGTCGAGGCGGATTGCCGCTCGCGCATGAACGTGCCGTTCATCCTCGCCGACGACAAGCTCGACGCGACCTTCCTCGAGGAGTCGCTGGCGGCCGGCCTGGCGAACCTGAAGGGCCACCGCTCGGTCGGCGGCATGCGCGCCTCCCTCTATAACGCGGTCACGGAAGACGCCGTCGACGCGTTGATCGGGTTCATGGCGGAGTTCGAAAGGAAGCACGGGTAAGCACATGTACAAGGTATTGACGCTGAACAACATCGCGCTGGCCGGCCTGCGCCGGTTTCCGCGCGAGCGGTACGAAGTCGCCTCCGAGATCACCCATCCGGACGCGATCATCCTGCGCTCGTACAACATGCACGACATGGACATCCCCGAGACCGTCGCCGCGGTCGGCCGCGCCGGTGCGGGCACCAACAACATCCCCGTCGAGGCGCTGAGCAAGCGCGGCGTGCCGGTATTCAACGCGCCCGGCGCCAACGCGAATGCCGTGAAGGAACTGGTCATCGCGGCGCTGATGATCGCCGCGCGCAACCTGTGCGACGCGAGTCACTACGTCCGCCACCTCAAGGAGACCGGCGAGGCGCTGTCGAAGAAGGTGGAAGCGGGCAAGAAACAGTTCGTCGGATTCGAACTGCCGGGCCGCACGCTCGGCGTCGTGGGTCTCGGCGCCATCGGCGTCGAAGTCGCCAACGCGGCGCTGGCACTCGGCATGCACGTCATCGGCTTCGATCCCAAGATCACGGTACGCCGCGCCTGGCAGCTCGACTCGGGCGTCGCCCACGCGGAGACGCTCGATCAGCTCTTCAAGAAAGCGGACGCCGTCACCGTGCACGTGCCGCTCACCGACGACACCCGCGGCCTGGTCAACCGGACGCGGCTGGCGCTGATGAACGACGGCGCGTTGCTCATCAACTTCGCCCGCGGCGGCGTCGTCGACGACGAGGCGGCGCTCGCGGCGCTGGACAGCGGCAAGCTGCACGCCTACGTCAGCGATTTCCCGACCGAGGCGCTGATCGCGCACCCGAAAGTCGTCGCGCTGCCGCACCTGGGCGCCTCGACGGCCGAAGCCGAGGAAAACTGCGCGGTCATGGTGGCCGACAACGTCAAGGACTACCTCGAGAACGGCAACGTCCGTTACTCGGTGAACTTCCCGGAGGCCCGCCTGCCGCGGCTCGATGCCTGGCGCATCACGATGGCGAACGCGAACGTGCCGAACATGGTCGGGCAGATCTCCACCTGCCTCGCCCGGCAGGGCCTCAACATCGAGGACCTGCTCAACAAGTCCATCGGCGACCTTGCCTATACCATTGTCGACGTCAACGACGAGGTTTCCGAAAAGACGCTCGGGGAGATCCGCGCCATCGACGGCGTGCTGGCTTTGCGAAACCTCGGCAAGCCTGTAATCTGAGCGACTTCATCGGCTTACGCCGGCCCGAGGCCGGCTGACGGGACGTTCGATGGGTGGGCGGAAAGACAAGGCGCAGGCGCCGGACCTCGATACGATGCGGGCGCGCATCGACGAGGTCGACCGGCAGATCCAGGCATTGATCTCCGAACGTGCGCGCTATGCACAGCAGGTCGGCGTGGCCAAGGGCAAGCTGGCCACGGCGGTCGACTATTACCGTCCCGAACGCGAGGCCGAGGTGCTGCGCGAGGTCGTCGCGCGCAACGACGGCCCGCTGCGCGACGAGGAGATGCTGCGCCTGTTCCGGGAGATCATGTCCGCCTGCCTCGCGCAGCAGGAACCGTTGAAGGTCGGCTTCCTCGGCCCCGAGGGCACCTTCACGCAGACCGCCGTGTTCAAGCATTTCGGCCACTCGGTGCGGGCGCTGCCGTTCCACACCATCGACGAGGTCTTCCAGGAGGTCGAGGGCGGCATCGCGGATTTCGGCGTGGTGCCGATCGAGAACTCGACGGAAGGCTCGGTCAACAACACGCTGGACATGTTCCTCACCTCGCCGCTGAAGATCGCCGGCGAGATCGAGCTGCGCATCGAACAGCACCTGCTCGGCCGGATGACCGGCCTCGACAGCATCGAGCGCATCTGCGCGCACGAGCAGTCGCTGGCGCAGTGCCGCGGCTGGCTGCGCGAATACCTGCCGCAGGTCGAGCTGATCGGCATGTCCAGCAATGCGGCCGGGGCACGGCGCGCGCGCGACGAGCAGGGCACCGCGGCCATCGGCCCGGACGTCGCCGCCGACGTCTACGACCTGAAGATCCTGGTCAACAGCATCGAGGACCGCTCCGACAACTCGACGCGCTTCCTCGTCGTCGGCCGCGAGCTGCTGGCGCCGAGCGGCAACGACAAGACGACGATCCTGCTGTCGACCAGCGACACGGCGCGCGGGGCGGGCGTCCTGCATCACCTGTTGCAGCCGCTGGCGGATCACAACGTGGTGATGACCTTCATCGAGTCGCGGCCGTCGCGGCGCCGCAACTGGGACTACGTCTTCTTCATCGACATCGAGGGACACGCCGCGCAGCCGCCGGTGTCCGACGCGCTCGCCGAGCTCGAGAAGCGCAGCTCGCTGTTCCGCGTGCTCGGCGCGTATCCCAAAGCGGTCGGCTGAGGCCGGCCGGTCCCGTCCTCCGTATGCAGTATGTCGTCCAGCCCTCGACCGTCGCCGCTGCGGCGGTCACCGTCCCCGGCGACAAGTCCATCTCGCATCGTGCGCTGATGCTGGGCGGCATCGCCCGCGGCCGCACCCGGATCTCGGGTTTCCTCGCCGGCGCCGATTGCCTGGCGACGCTCGCCGCGATGCAGGCGATGGGCGTCGCCGTAGCGCGCGAGCGACCGACCGAGGTGGTCATCGACGGCCTGGGCCTGCAGGGCCTGCACGCACCGTCCGGCCCGCTGGACCTCGGCAATTCCGGCACGGCGATGCGGCTGATGACCGGGCTGCTCTGCGGCCAGCCGTTCGACTCGGTGCTGACCGGCGACGCGTCGCTGACCGCGCGCCCGATGCAACGGGTGATCACGCCGCTTGAGGCGATGGGCGCGGCGATCGACAGCCGCGACGGCCGGCCGCCGTTGAC
>JBAUVS010000484.1:0-1508 GCA_049583345.1 Woeseiaceae bacterium | reverse complement strand
GCCGCCTTCCAGGCGAACTACGACGACATACAGCTCATTTTCCGCCAGGGTGTAGTCCCGCTGTTGTTCAATGCCGGCAAGGCGACGATCAAGGGCTTCGAGGGAGAGTTCAGCTATCGTCCTTCCTCGGGCCTGATTCTCGATGGCGGCTTCAGCACGCTGAACGACGAGATCAAGAGCATCACGCCGGTGCCGGGCGCCACGGCCACCGTCGCGCCCGGCGACGAATTGCCGCTGACGCCGTCATTCCAGGGTAACCTGGGCATCGCCTTTCCGTTCCCCGCAGGCAGCCGCTATACCCTCACGCCGCGGTTGGACGGCAGCTATACCTCGAAGCTGACGTTTATCACGGGAAGCGTCCCGATCATCGAGCAGGACGGCTATTACGTTGCCGACGCCTCGCTGAAGCTCGCGGATGAGAATAAAGGCTGGGAGCTGGTGGCGGGGGTCCTGAACCTGACTGACGAACGCTACCTGATACAGGGCAATGCCTCACTGGGCACGCTCGGCTACGCGGAAAAGATCTATGCCCGGCCGCGCACCTGGTACCTGCAGTTCTCGATGGACTTCGAATAGCCGATTCCGGGCCGCCCGAGCGGCGGCCCGGCGATCTTTGCTATCCTGCGCCCTCCCGTCGACTGAAGGGCGCTTTGCATGAAAAAGATCCTTGCCTGCCTTTCCCTTGCACTGGTCACCGCCTGCCTGCCCGCGGCAGCCGGCAGTCTCGGTAGCGCGGCCCCGGCAGATCTCGGCTTCTCGCCCCAGCGCCTGCAGCGGCTGAGCGCTGCGCTGGAGCACTACGTCGACAGCGGGCAGATCGCGGGCAGCGTGACGATCGTCGCCCGCCACGGCAAGGTCGCGTACCTGAAGGCCTTCGGCGACCGCGATCGCGCCTCGCATTCGCCGATGCAGACCGACACGATCTTCCGGATCGCATCGCAGACCAAGGCGATCGTCACGACCGCGGCGATGATCCTGCAGGAGCAGGGCAAGCTGCTGATCCAGGACCCGGTCGGCAAGTACATCCCGGAGTTCGCGCACACGACGGTGGCGGTGCCGAAAGACGGCGGCGGCTACGACTTCGTGCCGGCCGAACGCCCGATCACGATCCGCGACCTGATGACACACACCTCGGGCTACGACTACGGGGACGGTATCGCCGCCGACCGCTGGAAGGCCGCCGGCATCGAGGGCTATTACCTGTCGAACCGCGACGAGACGATCGGCGAGCTGGCCGCGAAGATGGCGAGCCTGCCCGCGAGCGCGCAGCCCGGCGAGAAATGGATCTACGGCTACAGCATCGACATCCTCGGCGCGGTCGTCGAGAAGGCCGCCGGCATGCCGCTCGACGAGTTCCTCACGCGGCAGCTATTCCAGCCGCTCGACATGAAGGACACCTATTTCTTCCTGCCGCCCGCCAAGCGCGACCGCCTCGCGACCGTGTACGCGAACGTCGACGGCAAGCTCGAGCTCGCGCCGGAAGACGGCTGGAACGGGCAGGGCAAGTT
>JBAUVS010000483.1:0-2284 GCA_049583345.1 Woeseiaceae bacterium | reverse complement strand
CCTCGCCGCGACCGTGCTTCTCCGCCATCACCTTCGTCAACGCCGCCGTCAGCGTCGTCTTGCCGTGATCCACGTGACCGATCGTCCCCACGTTGACGTGCGGCTTCGTCCTCTCGAATTTCTCTTTGGCCATGTGCTTTTCCTGCTTTTCTTTGTGGTCTCGTCGCGCTGCCAAACAGCGCTCCTACAATGCCTCTGCGTCCGTCCCGTCGAACAATTCAGCCGGTGGAGCCCACACCCGGGATTGAACCGGGGACCTCTTCCTTACCAAGGAAGTGCTCTACCCCTGAGCTATGTGGGCGCGGCCAAAACCCGCCTTCCGTCTGGAGCGGGTGATGGGAATCGAACCCACATCATCAGCTTGGAAGGCTGAGGTTCTACCATTGAACTACACCCGCCATCTCGAGCCGCGTAATTCACATCACGACCCTCAACCCTTCACCGCGGCCCCTTTTTCCGGGACGCAAAAATCCTGACAGTCTTCCAAAGCAACCGTCCGGATTCCGAAAATCTCGTTGTACCTTCCCTTAGGTGGAGCTGCCAACCCAGTCACACACCCGGCTTGTGTCACGCGGCCTTTTGACGGGTACAAAAGTGGTCAGAGAACGAAGCCTTTCAATACTGCTATACTCGGCTCTGACTACCTCCTCCGAACTGACGTTCTGGTGGAGGGGGTAGGATTCGAACCTACGTAGGCATAGCCAGCAGATTTACAGTCTGCCCTCGTTGACCGCTTGAGTACCCCTCCGCGGACACAAGCCGCCTATTGTCTAATTCCCCCAACCCACTGTCAACCGGCGGTCCGGCCTCGTTTGCGGCGTCCGGGCCTGTCACGGAGGGGCGGCCGGCGACCGCCCGTCATTGCGAGGAGCGTGGCGACGAAGCACTCCACACCGGATTGCTTCGCTTCGCTCGCAATGACACCGATGTGCGGGCGTTCAGCCGTCTTTCAACGACCAGTGCCAGGGTTCGTACAGGATCCCCCAGGGGTTGTCTTTGGGGTAAGTCATTGAAAAACCGAAATCTGCTGCCCGCTCACGCAGCCAGTCGAACGCGGTCGTCTGGTCGAATTCCTCGGTCAGCGGCCGCGAGCCCGGCGTCGCGATGTCCACCGCCCGGCCGGTGTGGTGTTCGCTGTGGCCCGGCGCCGCATTGACGGTGAGGATCTCGTCGATTCTCTGCCCGGCATCCAGCTTGTTGCGGATCAGCGTCGCCTGGTACTCGACGCTCCGGAACCCGGAGACGATCAGCAGCTCGACGCCGTCCGCGGCGGCCGCCGCCACCATGGCCTGCCACATCTGCGCGGCATCGGGCGTCAGGCGCTGCATCCGCCCGATGAGATTCGGTCCGACCTCGACGAGGTCGTCGGTTTCCTCGAACAGCGGCGGACCGCCGTAGTCCGCGGATATACCGAGTTCCCTGTGCAGTTCGCGTAGCATACGGGTCGCGATTGTCCCACATCGGCGGACGGCGGCAAGCCATGAACGAGGACCGGATCTACGCGGACGGCGACAAGGGCGGCGAACCGTTCCGCTTCGACGACACCGTGGCGGCGGTGTTCCCGGACATGCTGCGGCGCTCGATCCCCGGCTACGAGGCCACGCTGGACGCCATCGGCTCGCTGGCGGCGCGCTATGTCCGGCCCGGCACACGCTGCTACGACCTGGGATGCTCGCTCGGCGCCGCGACGCTGGCGCTGCGCCAGGGTATCCGCGTGCCCGACTGCCGCATCGTCGCGGTCGACAATGCGCCGGCGATGATCCGCCGTTGTATCGAGCTCATCGCGGCGGACGACGCGGCCGCGCCCGGCCGGACCGCCGTCGACGTCGAACTCGGGGATATCCGCGAGGTGGCGATCCGGAATGCCTCGATGGTCGTTATGAATTACACCTTGCAGTTTGTCGGTCCCGGCGACCGCGAATCGCTGCTGCGCCGCATACACGACGGCCTGCTGCCGGGCGGCCTGCTGCTGTTGTCCGAGAAGGTCGTCGACGAGGACCCGCAGATGGAGGCGCTGCTGGTCGAGCTCCATCACGAACACAAGCGCCGCAACGCCTATAGCGCGCTGGAAATCAGCCGCAAGCGAGCGGCACTGGAGAACGTGCTGGTGCCCGAGACCGTCGCCGCGCACCGGCGCCGGCTGCGCGCGGCCGGCTTCGCACACGCCGCCGTCTGGCTGCGCTTTTTCAATTTCGTGTCGCTCGTCGCGATACGCGCGGCATGATCGACTATGGCCGCCTCTGGCAATGCCTGGCCGGCCTCGGCCTCGGCGACTGGCGAGGGC
>JBAUVS010000482.1:0-4277 GCA_049583345.1 Woeseiaceae bacterium | reverse complement strand
CGGCAGGATGACGAGGCGCAGCGTCTGGTCCGCGTCGACCGGCCCGTCCCAGGCCAGCTCGTAGCTCGTCCACTCCCAGGACGGCACACCGGCGCCCGTCTGCACGACGGCGTTGGGCGCGTAACGCGCGTATTCCGTCGGGGCACGGCTCCCCGTCACCGCGATCTCCTCGAGCGTACTCGGGGCCTTGCTGGCCGCCATGTCATACACTTGCTTCCCGGATTCGAGCCGGCGCTGAGGCACGATGCCCAAAGCCTCCGCCGGGGGCGCTGAAGTTACGTTGGGTGAAAATTGAGCATGGGTCGTATGCGCCTCGAGCTGCGGGTAGATCGCGATGCGCAGCTGACCCGCGATGAACGGCACCAGCACCAGCACCAGGACCACGGCGCTCAGCGCCAGGTAGGTCTGCACCGCCTGCCGCAGGCGGCCCGCCGGCGCGACGCGCAGCAGCGCGCTCGCGACGAGCAGGTTCAGCCACAGCCACGACGGCGCATACAGTTCGTGATAGCTGAGCACCAGCGCCAGCAGCGCGATCAGGCCGGCCCGGCGACCGAGCAGGCGCCAGGTGCCGATGGTGACAATCAGGACCAGGAAGAAGTCGGGCAGCTTCCAGCTGCCGACCCAGCTGCCGGGTGCGCGGTCGGCGCCCGGTGCCGCGAGCAACCTCGCGCCCGGCGGCAGCCGCAACTCGGACCCCACGCTCGTGAAACGCGCGTCCCAGCCGGTCACCGGCATCCTGGCGCGGGTCTCGCCGCGTGCCAGCGTCTCCAGTGACAGGTCCCGGTTGCGCAGCTCGACACCTTCGAGCCCTTCGCCCGCGCCTTGCGTGATGAGCAGGTTGTCGCCGTCTTGCTTTGCCATCAGCAAGGCGAACGGCCTGACCATGTCCAGCCGCCAGCCGGTGCGCATCGTGCCGTCGATCTCGTCGAGGGCGGTGAAACCCCGTCCGTCGAAATCGAGCCACAGCGTGCGCCGGAGGTCGAGGTCGTTGTCTGCCGAGACGATGCCCCGGCTGCGCTCGGTCAGTGTCAGCGTGTCGCCGGGTTTCATGCGGAAGGCCGGCAGCTGCTGCCAGTCGCCGGGTACCTGCACCTGCGCCGGATCGACAGGCGACGGGCCCTCGGCCATCGTGACCCGCAGCAGGTCGTTCGATCGGTAACTCCAGATCTCACTGTCCGGCAGATTCACCTCCGGCGCGCGCAGCGACAGCGCATCGAGCACGCCGGGCGCGCGCGCCTCGACGTCGACGACCCAGCGTCCCGGGCGCACCTGCACCCGGAGCCTGCCGTCGGGCTCGAGACGCGCGGGCAACCGGCTGTCGATGGCGAGTGGCGTAAAACTCTCCGGCAACAACGGCCCGAACAGTTCCTCGCGAACGCCGCCGGCGACGTCGATCTGCAACCGGGTCATGAGCCGGGTCGGCACGTTGTCGGCGACCAGCCGGTACACCGTGGTCGTCACGGCATCGCGTTCGGCGCTCTCCGGCCTTCGCTCGCCCAGGAACAGTCCGCCGGACGTGCGCTCCGGCCGCGCCATGCGCCGCCCGTCGACGCTGAGCGCCACGAGCCCGACGCTGTCCGGGACCCGCAGTACGCCTGGTTTCTCGTCCCAGTCGAACCGTCCTGCTACGCGGTAGCTGCCCGGTCCGAGGTAGAGGCTCGGCACACCGCCGTGCAGCACGACCTCCGCGGCGCGCTCGTTGACGGTGACCCGATGCGGCCAGTAATCGGTGTCGCCGGGCAATGGCAGCCATTGGTCGCCCGCATGCACGGTCCACTCGAGCGAGAACCGCGCGCCGGCACCGGTGACGACGACGTCGAGCAGGCCCGGCCAGGCGCACAGGAAATCGCTGCGGTCGCTGGCGGCCGCGCTGAACCAGAACGGGCAATCGCGGTACTCCTTGCCGTCGAGCACCCACGGCCGCCAGTCCTCGAGCGCTTTGGGCACGTAGGTCTCGGCGGCCTGGGCGGCGCCGTGCAGCAACCCGGCAAGCAGGACGACCTTGAGCAACCTGGACATCGACGATCCCCCGTGGACGTGGCAGTGAGACTATACCTAAACGCACCGGCGATGCGCTGTGGTCTGCGGACGATTGACTGTCGCGGCGCAAGCGCCGCTCCTACAATGCGACCATGACCCTGGTGCGCTTCAATGCAGTCACGCTCGCCTTCGGCGAGCAGACGATCCTGAAGGAGGCCGATTTCGCGATCGAATCGGGCGAACGCGTCTGCCTCATCGGCCGCAACGGCGCCGGCAAATCGACCACCCTGCGCCTGATCACCGGCCAGGTCGAACCGGACGGTGGCGAAATCGTACCCGGCGCACATCTCGTGGTCAGTCAACTCGAGCAGACCCTGCCGGAGGCGCTCCCGCAGCCGGTCCGGGAGGTCGTGCGCTCCGGCCTCGCCGACGTCGAACGCCTGCTCGCCGAATACCGCCGACTTTCGCAAGCGGAGCTCGACCGGCAGGGCCTCGCCGAACTCGAGTCCTTGCACGCCAGGATCGACGCGCACGACGGCTGGCACGTCGAACAACGGGTCGAGGAGATCGTCACGGAACTCGGCCTGCCGGGCGACAAGACGATGAACGAGCTCTCCGGCGGCTGGCGCCGCCGCGTCGCGCTGGCGCGGGCACTCGTCCAGAAGCCGGATCTCCTGCTGCTCGACGAACCGACCAACCATCTCGACATCGCGACGATCCGCTGGCTGGAGGATCGTGTCTACGCCTGGCCCGGGGCCGTGCTCTTTATCACCCACGATCGCGCATTCCTGAAACGCCTGGCGACGCGCATCGTCGAGATCGACCGCGCCAGGCTCACGAGCTGGCCGGGCGACTTCGATCGTTACCTCGAGCGCAAGGAAAAGGCGCTCGAGGACGAGGCCGCCGCCAATGCACGCTTCGACAAGAAGCTCGAACAGGAGGAAGAATGGATCCGGCAGGGCATCAAGGCGCGCCGCACGCGCAACGAGGGCCGCGCGCGTGCACTCGCCCGGATGCGTGAGCAGCGCGCGCAGCGGGTCAAGCCGGACGCGCGCGCCCGCATCCATATCGAGGAAGCCGAGCAATCGGGGCGCAAGGTTATCCGCGCCCGCAACGTGAGCTACCGATTCGGCGACGTGCCGCTGATCGAGAATTTCTCGATCAAGATCATGCGCGGCGACCGTATCGGCCTGATCGGAAACAACGGCGTCGGCAAGACGACCCTGCTGCGCTTGTTACTCGGCGAACTCGAAGCCCAATCCGGAACCATCAAGCACGGTACCGGGCTCGAGGTCGGCTATTTCGACCAGCTGCGGGAGACGCTCGACCTGGAAAAGTCGGTCGCCTACAACGTCGGCGAGGGCCGCACCTACATCAGGCTCGGCGGCAAGGACCGCCACGTCGTCGGTTACCTGAAGGGTTTCCTGTTCGGTCCCAAACGCTCGATGACGCCCGTCAAGGCGCTGTCGGGCGGCGAACGGAACCGTGTCATTCTCGCCAAGCTGTTCACACGGCCCGCCAACCTGCTGGTGCTCGACGAGCCGACCAATGACCTGGACGTGGAGACACTCGAGGTGCTGGAGGAGAAGTTGTGTGAGTACGCGGGTACCCTGATCGTCGTGAGCCATGACCGGGAGTTCCTCGACAACGTGGTGACCAGCACGATCGTGTTCGAGGCCGACGGCCGCATCCAGGAGTACGTGGGCGGCTACAGCGACTGGGTGCGGCAGGGTCACCGGCTCGCAGAAACCGACAGCCCGTTCGAGCCGGGTGGGCGGAGGCGGGCGGCGGACGAGCGCAAGCGTCGCAAGCAACAGACGAAACTCGGCTACATGGACCAGCGTGAACTGGACCGACTGCCGGACGAGATCGCCGGGATCGAAGCACAAATCGCGGAGCTGCAGCGGCGCGTCTCGGAACCCGGCTTCTATGCGCAGGACCGGGACGACGTGCAGGCCACGCTCACGCAGCTCGCCGACAACGAGGCCCTGCTCGAGGCACGCATCGAGCGCTGGAGCGAACTGGAGCAGTTGCGCGAGAGTTTCCTGTAATCGCGGCTGAAGCCGCGATCCGCTTCAATCCCAGCGATTGGCGGTTTCGGCGAAGTGTTCGCTCTCCGCCGGCACGACACAGAAGCGTTGCCCGGTCGGTGCTTCCATGACCCACCAGCTCAGGATCTTCTCGAGACGGCGGGCACCCAGCGCCTCGAGACGCCGGACCTCGGCGTCGATGTCGTCGCTCTCGATGTCGAGATGCACGCGGCTGTCGTGATCGACCTTTTGCACTTCCACGTGCGG
>JBAUVS010000481.1:0-2097 GCA_049583345.1 Woeseiaceae bacterium | reverse complement strand
TTTGGGTGGAGACCTGAGGCGGCTGCAGATTGGCGAGATGCCGCTGGACTCGAAGTCTATGAGGACTGTGGGAGCGGGTGTCCGCGAGCTGCGTGCACGCGATCGCGACAATCAATTTCGGACGATGTACGTGGCCAGAAAGGGCGCCGAAATCGTGGTGTTGCACTGTTTCATAAAGAAAAGCAGGACAACATCGAAGCGCGACATCGACACCGCAAGAGAGCGGCTAAGGGCGTTTGACAGAAAGTGAGAAAGGGGAGAAAGGAGAACCAGCTATGCAGAGAAAGGTTACAAAGGGCAACGTTTTCAACGATCTTGGTTTTTCCGACGAGGAGGCTGTGGCATTGGCAATGCGGGTCGATTTGGCGGTCGAGATTGAAAAGTTCATTAAACGGAAAAAGATGACGCAAACGAAGGCAGCGGCATATTTCGATGTGCCTCAACCGAAGATAAGCAAGATTATGAGCGGAAAGGTGAGTGGCTTTTCCATCGAATATCTAGTGAAAATGGCCGCAAAGGCGGGCAAGACGCCACGCATATCATTTGTGCGCAAGCAAGCTGCCTAGATGCGGGATGCTCCCATCAGACGGAAGGGCAGGACGGAAGCGTCCACGAGTGAACGAGATTCCTATTCTGTATCCTGGGCTCTGCTTCAATTGACGATTAGAAAATTGAAGACTCGATTTATCGCTGGATTCGCAATCTCGGCAATCGCCATTTTGTCGCTATTGGTAATCCAGTTCGCTGCGACGATTCCGAACGTCGCATATGATGGATGTGCGCGCGTGGGTTTCCCGGTCGAATTCTTTCGCGGCTGTTATGGGACGTTGAGCTTGTATTGGCCCGCTATGACTGTGACGAGGGCCGCACTAGTTTTTGATGCAATGGTGTGGCTGGCGGCTGCCGTACTTCTGTCGATCTACATGGGTAGCCGCCGGGCATAGTAACCGTTGTCATTCCCGTTTATTGATCCGGGAAGGCAATCAAGCCGCCCTGCGAACGTACTGGTGGTGCAGGCCGCCAACTTGCCTGATTTCGACTATTTTTCCTTGATCGATTCTCTGAACTGGACGTTCCAACGGTGCGTCTTTGTTCAAAGAAAGGTGAGTACGAACCTCGTTGTAGTATTTCACGTACTTTCGAAGAATCTGCCGGACGTGGCGCTCGCCCAATACGATCAAGTGATTGAGGCACTCTCGGCGGATACTGCCGATCACCCGCTCGGCATAAGCATTCTGCCAGGGCGAGTGCGGGGCAGTCGGCACGTCTTGTATCCCAAGCGTTCTGAGCTGGCGCCGAAAGATCCCGCCATAGATGGCATCTCGATCCCGAACTGCAAACCGCGGGGCGTGGTTAACCCCACACGCCTCGAGAAGCTGCCGAGCAATCCATTCGGCTGACGGATGCTGTGTGGCATTGAAATGCAAAATCTGTCGACGATTGTGGCTCAGGATGACCAGCACGAATAGGACCCGAAACGTGGCAGTCGGGACCGTGAAGAAGTCGAGTGAAACCAGCTCTTTGCTGTGATTCTCCAGGAATGCTCGCCAAGTCGGGGAGGGCGGTCCGCGGCGCTTGACCATGTACTTCGATACGGCGGCTTCGGCCACCTCAAATCCAAGCTTGAGCAGTTCGCCGTGGATTCTCGGCGCACCCCACATGGGGTTAGCCCGGCACATTCGGCGAATCAAAGCTCGAATCTCGGAGTCGATTTTCGGGCGGCCTCGGTGACGGCTCTTCCAGCGCCAGTAGTAGCGAAATCCCCGACGATGCCAACGGACGACGGTCTCCGGCTGTACGATGTGCAAAGAGGCACGCCACCCCGACCAGATTCGCGACAGTAGTACCCAAAAGCGACGATCAGTATCTGTCAGTGTCGGCCTTGGGCGCTGATACTTCAATACGGCAAGCTGCTGGCGCAGCGCCAAGTTCTCAAGAGCCAGCTCACGCCGGCAGCGAGTCGCCGCCCTTATCGTTCCGAGGAGAATGCCCAACCATTTGAACATATCTTCAGGCTATCCGGCGTTCTGGAAAAATGACAACAAACTCAAGCCGGATGAATAAATGGGAGGCACACCCAACGCATCAGTCCTCAAT
>JBAUVS010000480.1:0-6608 GCA_049583345.1 Woeseiaceae bacterium | reverse complement strand
TCCTGCAGAGCGACAGCTTCGTCAATTTTATCGCCAGCGAAGTCATCCAGATCGTCCTCCACTTCGCGGTCGACTCGATCGTCAACATGGTCAAGGCGTTCATCTGGCCCGTCTACGTCATCCAGCTCTATCCGCCCTACGGCATGATCGGCCTCGCCGCCGCCTTCGTCCTGTTCCCCATCTTCCTGAAGAAACCGATCATGCGCTGGCTGTTCCCGGACGGCGTGGGTCCGGACGAGGAGAAGTAAGACGCGTCGTAGGAGCGGCTTGCCGTGACCGTCAGGTCGTTTCGAGAATTTTGCCTTGCGAGGCCGCGCGTTCCTCGAATTCCTGCTGCCAGGCGGAGCGGTGCGTCGCCGGCGCCACCTGCACGGCCGTAACCTTGTATTCCGGACAGCTCGTCGCCCAGTCGCTGTACTCGGTGGTGACGACGTTCGCCCCGGTCTCGGGGTTGTGGAATGTCGTGTAGACGACCCCCGGCTGCACGCGGGTCGTGACCGTGGCGCGCAGCGTGATCTCACCCTTGCGGCTGGTCAGCGCGACGAGGTCCCCTTCGCGGACCCCGCGTAGCTCGGCGTCGCTCGGGTGTATCTCGAGCAGGTCCTCCGCATACCAGACCATGTTGTCGGTGCGGCGGGTCTGCGCGCCGACGTTGTACTGCGACAGGATCCGGCCGGTCGTGAGCAGCAGCGGGAATTTGCGATTAGTGCGTTCCTCGGTGGGAACGAAATCGGTCTCGATGAACAGTCCTTTGCCGCGCACGAAGTTCTCCACGTGCATGATCGGCGTCCCCATCGGCGCCTTCTCGTTGCAAGGCCATTGCACGCTGCCGACACGGTCCAGGAACTCGAAGCTGACGCTCGCGAACGTCGGCGTCAGCGCCGCGATCTCGTCCATGATGTCGGCCGGACTCTCGTAGTCCATCGGGTAGCCCAGCGCCTGCGCAAGCTCCTGTGTGATCAGCCACTCGTCCTTGCCCTGGCGCGGCGGCATGACCGGCCGGACGCGATTGATGCGGCGTTCGGCATTGATGAACGTGCCGTCCTTCTCGAGGAACGAAGTCCCGGGCAGGAATACGTGCGCGAACTTGGAGGTCTCGTTCAGGAACAGGTCCTGTACCACGACGCACTCCATGCTCGAGAGCGCCGCCTCCACGTGCTTGGTGTTGGGGTCGGACTGGGCGAGGTCCTCGCCCTGGATATACATGCCCTTGAAGTGGCCGGCGCAGGCCTCGTCGAACATGTTCGGGATACGAAAGCCGGGCTCGGCGTCGATCTTGACACCCCAGCGCTGCTCGAAGGTGCCGCGTACGGTGGCGTCTGAAACCGGCCGGTAGCCGGGGAGTTCGTGCGGGAACGAGCCCATGTCGCAGGAACCCTGCACGTTGTTCTGGCCGCGCATCGGATTGACGCCGCAACCCGTGTAGCCGAGGTTGCCGGTCGCCATCGCGAGATTGGCCATGCCCATGACCATCGTCGAACCCTGGCTGTGCTCGGTGACGCCCAGTCCGTAATAGATCGCGGCACGATCGGCGGAGCCGTAGAGCCGCGCCGCGGCGCGGATATCCTCGGCCGGCACGCCGGAGACCTTCGCCACTGCCTCGGGCGAGTTCTCGGGCTTTTGGATCATCTTCTTCCACGCCTCGAACGACTCGACGTCACAGCGTTCGCGCACGAAGTCCTCGTCGACGAGCCCCTCGGTGACCACGACGTGCGCCAGCGCGTTGATGATGGGCACGTTGGTGCCGGGCAGCAGTGCGAGGTGGTGCGCCGCCTCGACGTGCGGCGACTTGACGAGGCCGATGCGCCGGGGGTCGACGACGATGAGCTTTGCGCCCTCCTGCAGCCGGCGTTTCATCTGTGAGGCGAAAACGGGATGGCCCTCGGTCGGATTCGCCCCGATGACCACGATGACGTCGGCGTCCATGACGCTGTCGAAGGGCTGCGTCCCGGCCGAGGTGCCGAGCGTCTGCTTGAGCCCGTACCCGGTCGGCGAATGACACACGCGCGCGCAGGTGTCGACGTTGTTGTTGCCGAATGCCGCGCGTACGAGTTTCTGTACCGCGAACACTTCCTCGTTGGTGCAGCGCGACGAGGTAATGCCGCCGACCGACTTGCGGCCGTACTTCGCCTGGATCTCCTTGAAGCGCCGGGCCGCATACTGGATCGCCTCGTCCCAGCCGACCTGGCGCCAGGCTTCGTCGACACTGTCGCGGATCATCGGGGAGAGGATCCGGTCGCGATGTGTCGCGTAACCCCAGGCGAAACGGCCCTTGACGCAACTGTGGCCATGATTGGCCTGGCCGTCCTTGTATGGCGTCATGCGCACGACCTTGTCGCCCTTCATCTCGGCCTGGAACGAGCAGCCCACGCCACAATACGCGCAGGTCGTGATGACCTTGTGATCCGGCTGGCCGTGTTCGACGATGCTCTTTTCCATCAGCGTCGCGGTGGGGCAGGCCTGTACGCAGGCCCCGCAGGACACGCATTCCGAATCGAGAAAGCCCTCGTCGATCCCGGCCGAGACCCTGGACTCGAAGCCGCGGCCCTGGATGGTCAGCGCAAACGTACCCTGGACTTCCTCACAGGCGCGCACGCAGCGCGAACAAACGATGCATTTCGTCGAGTCGAACTGGAAATACGGATTGCTGCGATCGACTTCGCCGGTCAGGTGATTCTCGCCGTCGAAACCGTAGCGCACGTCGCGCAGGCCGACCACGCCGGCCATGTCCTGCAGCTCGCAATCGCCGTTCGCGGAGCAGGTGAGGCAATCGAGCGGGTGATCGGAGATGTACAGCTCCATGACGTTGCGCCGGAGCCTGGCCAGCGCATCGGTCTGGGTGCGGATCTTCATGCCGGCCTCGACGGGCGTCGTGCAGGACGCGGGGTAACCCTTGCGGCCCTCGACCTCGACGAGGCACAGGCGGCAGGACCCGAACGGCTTCAGGTTGTCGGACGAGCACAGTTTGGGGATGTCGACGCCGCTCTCGCGCGCCGCACGCAGGATGCTCGTGCCCGCCCTTACGGTGGCAGGCAGCCCGTCGATCTCGATCCGCACGGTCTCGGTGCTGCGCGATGCCGGCGTGCCGAGATCCGCCTGTCTGATCTTGCTCATGCCTCAAGCCCCCGTTGCCGTAGAAAAATCCTCTGCAAAGTATTTTAGGACACTTCGCACAGGAAAAGGTGTCATGCCTCCCATTGCACATAATGAGGCGCCTTCCATCGTGTCGCACAGTTCCACCAGCAGATCGTAGTTGGCCTCACGGTCCTCGCCTGCGATCATGCGGTCGATCACCTCGACGCCGCGCGTGGAGCCGATCCTGCAGGGCGTGCACTTGCCGCAGGACTCGATCGCACAGAACTCCATCGCGTAACGGGCCTGCTGCGCCATGTTGACGGTGTCGTCGAACACCACGATGCCGCCATGGCCGATCATCGCGCCGATCGCGATGAAAGCCTCGTAGTCGAGCGGCGTATCGAGCTGCTCGGCAGGCAGATAGGCGCCGAGCGGCCCGCCGACCTGTACGGCCCGGACGGGTCGGCCGCTGGCGGTGCCGCCGCCGAAATCCTCGATCAGCTCGCCCAGCGTGATCCCGAAGGCTTTCTCGACCAGCCCGCCGCGGCGGATATTGCCGGACAGCTGGAAAGCGAGCGTGCCCTTGGACCGGTTGACGCCGTAGGCGGCATGGCGTTCGGCGCCGAGGTTGACGATGTTCGGCACCGAGGTCAGCGTGACGACGTTGTTGACGACCGTGGGCTTGCCGAACAGGCCTTCGATCGCGGGCAGCGGCGGCTTGTAGCGCACGATACCCTTCTTGCCTTCGAGGCTCTCGAGCATCGCGGTCTCTTCGCCGCAGATGTAGGAGCCCGCGCCGAGATGCAGTTCGATGTCGAAATCGAAGCCGCTACCCTGGATGTTCCTGCCCAGCCAGCCGGACTCGCGGGCGATATCGAGCGCGCGGGAGAAGACGAGTTTCGTCAACGGGTACTCGGAACGCAGGTAGAAATAGCCGCGGTTCGCGCCGACAGCGTAGCCCGCAATCGCCATGCTCTCGATCAAGCCGAACGGATCACCCTCCATGAGCATGCGGTCCGAGAACGTACCGCTGTCCCCCTCGTCGGCGTTTGCGGCGATGTACTTCTGATCGGCGGGGGTGTCGGCGACGGTGCGCCATTTGATGCCGGTCGGGAAACCCGCGCCCCCGCGGCCGCGCAGGCCCGAGTCGGCGACGGCGGTGACGACGGCGTCGGGACCGATCTCGAACGCCTTCTCCAGTGCCTTGAAGCCCTGGTGGGCGCGGAAGTCGGCGAGCGACAGCGGATCGATCAGGCCGCAGCGCCAGAACGTCCAGCGATCCTGATCGATGAGCCAGGGGATCTCGTTGACCGGACCGAGTCGCTTGTCGTGCTTGCCGCCGGTCAGGAGCCCGGCCTTGAACAGGTCCGGCACATCGGCGGGCGTGACGTTGCCATAGGCGATGCGCTTGTCGCCCACGGCAACCTCGATCAGGGGCTCCAGCCAGGTGGCACCCCAGGACCCGTTGCGCACCAGCTCGATCGCCGCGCCGGTCTCCTTGGCCTGCCGCGCGATGGCGAGTGCCACTTCGTCGGCGCCCACCGACACGGCCGCCGTCTCGCGGGGCACGTATATCCGCACGGCGGCCATTAGCCGTCGCCCGCGAATGGCGCGACGAGTGCGTCGAAACGCGCCGGATCGACGCGGCCGTAGGGTTTGCCATCGACCATGACGGCGGGAGAACACGCGCACAGACCGAGGCAGTACACGGGTTCCAGCGTCACCGAGTCGTTGCCCGCGTTCATCGCCACGCCGAGCGTCTGCTCCGCATGCGACGTCAGCCCGCGGCAACCCATGGCCTGGCATGCTTCGGCCTGGCAGACCTTGACGGCGTGGCGTGCCGGCGCAGTCGTGCGCAGGTCGTGATAGAAACTCACGACGCCGTGAACGTCGGCACGTGACAGGTTGAGCTTGTCGGCAAGTTGGCGGATCGCTCGCTCGGGGATCCAGCCGAAGCGATCCATGAACGCGAGCAGGATCTGCACGAGCATCTCCGGTCGATTTCCGAAGCGCTCGACGATCTCGCTCGCTGCCTGGCTGTCGTAGTTGTCTGCCGTCATCCCGTTATCCGTTCTGCTCCAGCATAAATGTTAAAGGTCTCACCGCGCAAAAATCCGACGAGCGTCATATCGAACTCGTCTGCGAGGGAAACGGCGAGGCTGGAGGGCGCCCCGACCGCCGCCAGCAGCGGCATGCCGGCGACCAGCGCCTTCTGCATCAGCTCGAAACTCGCCCGCCCGGAAACCATCAGGCCGAGATCGCCGGCCGGCAGCCGTCCGGCGAGGAGCAGCGCGCCGACCACCTTGTCGACGGCATTGTGCCTGCCGACGTCCTCCCGTGTGAATGCGAGCTTGCCCGCCGCATCGAAGACCGCGGCCGCATGCAGACCGCCGGTCTCCTCGAACGTATCCTGTGCGCTGCGCAGGCTCTCGGGCACCCGGGTGAGTGTATCCGCCCGGATCGCGAATCCGCCGCGGGCGAACGGCTGAAGGCCAATGACGCGCAGCGCATCCAGCGAAGTCTTGCCGCAGACGCCGCAGCTCGAAGTCGTGTAAAAGTGCCGCTGCAGCCGGCCGAGATCGACGTCGACGCCGGCCGCGAGTTCGACTCGCACGACATTGATGTTGCCGGTATCCGGCGCCGGCGGCCCGCAGGGTTCGATTGCGGCTATGTCGCCGGCACGTGACACGATCGATTCGGAGTACAGGAAGCCGGCCGCGAGTTCCTCGTCGTTGCCGGGCGTACGCATCGTTATGGAGATGCTGCGCGTCGCCCGCCCGTCGGGGGTCGAAAAAGCGATGCGGATCTCCAGTGGTTCCTCGACGGCAACCCGGTCCGCCCGAGCGGACTGCGACCCTTGAAGAAACTTGTGGACATCGACTGCGAGACTGCGCCCCGCCATTGTGAAGCTCTCTGCTGAAGGGCGACCAGTATAGCGCAGCGCTTTGAATCTGAATGATAATCGTTCTCAAACCCGTTTTGTTGCGGTTCAGGAACATCGTCTACAATGCGGCGCAATCCCCGTAGTCAGGGCTTTGCCCCGTCGTTCTGGCGCGAGCCCGGGCGACTGCCGTTTTTTCGAAAAAGGAGATTCCATTGAACAAGATCGCACGTCGCAAGTTCATCCAGCTGTCGGCCGTGGCTGCCGCCGGCTACCTCGCGGTTCCGTCTCGCGAAGCGCGGGCCGACGATCTGCCACATCTCTCTCCCGACGACCCGATGGCATCGGCCATGCACTACACCGACGACTCGAGCACGGTGGATCCGTCGATGCATACCAACCCGGCGCCCAATCAGCATTGCGCCAGCTGCGCGCTCATACAGGGTAACGACGGCGATGAATGGCGCCCGTGCCAGATCTTTCCCGGCAAGGCCGTGCATGCGAACGGATGGTGTTCGGCCTGGGCGCCGAAGTCCTGAACCCGGGCGCCGATCGTGAAGCGCGCCGGCATGAGGCCGGCACGGTGGCGTGAGCGAAGCGGAGATCCGGTCGTTCCATGACGAGACGACGGGGACGATGTCCTACGTCGTGA
>JBAUVS010000479.1:0-12400 GCA_049583345.1 Woeseiaceae bacterium | reverse complement strand
GAATAGGCTGGGAGTGCGCGTGTGTCGGCCACCATTTGTCTGATTTCGTCGGGATCGTCAACGCCATTGCCGTGCATGAGAATGAAATCGGCCACCGCCACGACGTTCTCCGTCGGTATCGAGCCGCCTTTGAAACTCGTGCTGGCTAACAGTGATCTGCCGTTGCGGCGCCTGCTCTGCACCCGGGAGATCAGCTCGTCGACGCGCCCGCACTTCAGGATCTCGTGGTCGTATGCGCCAACGTCGCACTCGTTGTCGATCTCGACGAGCACATTGCGGTAACGGATGTCGAGCAGCCAGTCGGTAAGCCGGTCGACGGCGTTGACGACGGCTGCTTCATCTTTCAGGTTCTGGTCCTGACCGAAATAGAAATAGCCGAGTATGACGATCATCTTCAGCTCTTGTGCCTTGTCCAGGATTCGCGTGAGCCGTCTCATGTATTCCGGTTTCAGATCCCCTGACGAAGTAAATGCCGAATTTGACCAGGCCTTGTTGCCGTAGCCGGTCGGGCTGCCGCCCTGTACGTTCAGCGTGAATGAATTCAATCCGTAGGCCGCCCATGCGGGCATGGCAGCTACGAATTCATCGGTGTTCCTGTCGGGGTCCCAGGTGCCGGTGTCCGGATAACGGAACAGGTGCCGGGTTTCGGGATTCGCGTCGTCGAAGATGCCCTGAACCAGGCGCGCATTGAGCAAAAGGCCTTCTATCCTGTGGCCATTCCAGTAGCGGCCCTCGTAGGTCGGCGAGCCGTTTATCAGAAACATGTCGCCTTCGATCGATACGATCGGATCCGTTGCGGGCTCTCGCGTTTCCGCTCTTGCCCCGGCAAGTTCGAGCGGCGAATTGAATTCCTCGGCCGTGTGCAGCACGTAATCCTGGAATTCTGCAGCGGTTCTGTTCACACTGCCTTCGCTCCAGCCTGCCGCAACCAGGTATTCGAAAGTACGTTCCTTGTTCGGTCGGATACGAAACGTGTGATTCTCGCTGTACGCCGGCACAAAGACATATTCAGGGGAATACTTTGCGGGTACGACGAGCGCAGTGCCTACGAAGTCGACCATCAGGCTGTTTTCGCGAAGGCCCTCGTCGTCAAGGTTGCGTATCGCTTCGGGTGCGCCGCTGATGACGATTCCGTTGCCCATGTAGGAGCTCGATTCATCGAGGTGTTTGCGGATGCCGACGGCGAATGTGGCGTCGGGGCTTTCAGGCTCGAATTTCGTAAACTTTACGCGCGAAGTTGAAAAACTCTGTCCGGCATAAGCGCTGTAGATCTGCTCGATCTCATACCGGCCGCTTCCCGAATCCCAGTTGAAGGTTCGCGCGCGAATGACCGAGCGCACCGGCCCGTTGGCCAGAACCGTAAACGCGTATCGGGTATCGCCCCGCGGGCCTGCATTGAACTTGGTGGCCGCGAGTGATCGGGGAGTGAAGCGTGGTCGGGAGACGACGTTAGGCTTCTTGCTGTCCTCGAATACGCCCGCGCCGCCTCCGCCGAACGAGTTGTCCACCTGCATGATGTCCGAACCGAAGGCGGGATCGACCGTCGAAACGCCGTAGCCGTCGAGATTGTCCATGTACATGCGGTTTGACATGAGTATCGGGCGCCGCTTGCCGTACACGTCGATATCCGTCGGAAACCAGAGTTTCCAGCCGACGTTTTCGGCCTCCCAGAAGGGCACCGTGTGGCGGACGTACGAACCGATGCCGGCATGTGTCCGGTGCGCCTGCCAACCATGATCCTGGAAGCCGACATAAAGATAGAAGACCTTCCGTTCGTCTGGCGCGAAATCGGACATGAAGAACAGTTCGTCCCACAGGCCGTCCTGGTCGAAGTCATCGAGCTGGTAGGGGATCCATGCGCCGTTGTTTTCCCGGCGAGCTTCATGTCCGCCCTGCCGCTGGAGCAGCTCGGCCGAAGGCTCCGGTCGCCCTGGCAGGTCGGGATCGACCAGCGTAATCGCCAGCTCGTGGACGTCGGGCAACGCCGCCAGATGGTCGCGTCGAATGGTCACCGGGCTGTTGTGCCGTTCGCGATCCAGCGCATTGTGAACGATGAGCTCGACGCGCTGTGTGGGCTCGAAGTCGCCTTGCGAATACCATCCTCGTGATCCCCCGACTTCGTCGCCGGCAGCTATCTGCGTTTGCAGCAGCAGAGCAAGCAGGAATGCCGGTTTGCTGATGTATCGCATGATCATTGGTAGCCTTCGTCATTCTGTAAAGCAGTGATCAGTGCGGACATGCGATCCACGAAGACGCGGGTACTTATGCCCCGGATTACCGGGTGCAGTTCCGCCTCCGAGGACGCATTTGGCTCGTTGACGGTGTTCCCGTCGGTCACCCAGGCGCCTCGCGAGTCCAGCGCCGAAATGATATCGATGGCGCTCTTGTCACTCCCTGCCTGCCGCACTTGCCGGGCCAGCATCCCGGTGAGATAGGCGGCGCGCGCCTCCGGCGCTGTGAGCCCTGCGATCTCGTCATACTTCGCGCGAAGGAGCGCTACGTCGACGATGGGTGTGCCGTCTCCCTTGCATGGCTTGCCATCGCAGCGCGTTTTCGCCGGATCGGTGGTCCAGATGTATTTCCCATAGCCCTCACGGGTCAGCTCGTTCGTCCTTACCACGTAGAGCGGTCGATTTGTGCCGGGTTCCCAGTAACGCGGTCTCGGATACTTCTCGTCCGCCGATTCGAGATTTATGCGGTCGAACCAGTCGAGACAGCCCGGAACTGGTGCGAGATACCGGGACTCTCCGGTCAACAGATAGATCCGCTCCAGCACGGACATGACTCCGATGCTTTCGCGTACGACATAGCCAGGAGGCTCGTGCGTTCGCGCGGCGATCGGACGCATGTCGGGACCGTGTTGCTCACTCCAGGCGGCCTGGCCCTCGGGGCCCTGCATCGCGATGAGCGCATCGGCGGCGAGTCGTGCGCCCTCGAAATAGCGCGGGTCGCCCAGGGTCTCCCAGGCTTTGAGTAACAGTTCGATATTCGCCTGCGTGGCACCGTCGTTCAGTGTGTAGAACGCGGTGTAATCCGGAAAGCCGTCGTGCGCGTAGTCGTCGCGCAGCGGGAAGCGCTGTGGCCACGCGCCGTTCGGATACTGCGCCTCCAGTACGAAATCGAGTGACTTCAAAACCGGCTCGCGGTACGCGGCTTCGTGAGTCAGGTCGTAGAACCTCAGCAGGAACAACGCGGCGTCGGCGGTCACGCGATCATCGAAGGTCGCGTTGCCGTAGTAGTAGCGATATTCCTCCATGCCGTAGCGAAATTTCGACGCCTGCGTCCTGTACCATTCGGCAACGCCCGTCGGATCGAAGTCGATGAAGTAGTGCCAGCCGCCCGTCGGGACCTGGCCGAACACGAGGGCGTCGGCAGCCTTGCGCGCGACCTCGAGGTAATAGTCATCCCGCGTGGCCTCGTACGCGTCGAGCATCACCTGGCCTACGCGCTCAGTGCCGCCCTGCAACCAGATCTGGGAGGGCCGTGCGCGGAGTTCGCCCCAGCGTTGACTCAGGTCTTCGCTCACCGTCCAGACGTAGCCACCGCGTACCGCGACGCTCTCGCCCATGAAGACCGCCGCCTTTTTCATCGCGGCGAGTATTTCCTCGCGTGTCGGTTGCGCAGCGGAGCCGAGTGTTGGCCAGAGCGCGATTGCGAGCAGCGATATCAATACGCCGAGCCGGCGTGCGAGCGCAATTCTTGTATTCATCATGCTCTCCACAACTTTGATCGTGAGCGTTTGCTCGCGGTGCCGGGACCGTGATCTCATCTCCGGTGTAGGTCACCATGCGGCCGCGATCGCTCGCGTCAACGCCCACGCCCACTGGTCGGGAGCACCGCAACTCCGAGCGCTGGCGCGAGGCGATCTCGCGAACCGGGATTGTCTGTCATAGCCAAGTCTGATTCAGGGAACTAGCAAGAGGTGTACAGCGCCTCCTGTGCAAGTTTCAATGCGGCCACGGCGTCATGGCTCTTCTGTGCCGCGCGCATTGCATCGAAGTCGAGCCTGTCCAGCGCCCGCTCGACCTGCTTCAGGAAAGCGATAGCGCCGTTTGCAACCGCGACGCAGTCCTCGCGGAAAGGGAACTGGTCGAGCTGCCACACGCCTTCCCACCGATTCTTCCGCAACGTGTAGAAGAATTCGAAGAGTTCAATCGGGTGTACTGAACCCGCCATCAGGTCGTCGTCCCAACTGCGGAAATTGTCATTGACGTCCATGCCGAAAAGACGCCCGTAGTCGATCGCCAGTTGTGCCGCATCGGCCGGCGATTCGCCGCCATACAACGAGTGTCCGAAGTCCAGCAGGATGCCTACGTTCGGCAGGCCGATCTTTTCGATGCCGAGCAGAGTCCGTGCGACGCTGTCATAGCTCATGTGCACGCGCGGTTCGCGGGGCTTGTATTCGATGACGAATTTGAGATCGGAGTTCTCGCTTGCGAGTTCGGCCACGCCGTCCATGCTCGCCTTCCACAGCTCATGGTGATCTACCTGGAATGGGTAGTCCCAGCCATCTTGGCCCGGCCACAGCTTGACGTAACTCGCTCCGAATCGCCTGACCACGTTAGCCGCGTCATTGATCATTTCATTGGCAAGCCGGCGAATTCCCGGATCGGGATTCGTGAAGGCGCCCTTCGCGAACCGCTGCGTGTAGATCTCCGGCGTGATGCCGATGACCGAGAGCTTGTTGCGCTTCAGTGCGGCCTCGACGTCATCGAGAGAAACAGACTTGTCGGCGAATGGATAGTTGATGTCGACGACTGACAAGTCGTCAACGCGTCCAGCAAGATCGATCATTTCGATCAATCCTCTCGGCGGCCCGTAGCCATCGGTGGCATACCGATCAACGTATGTTGCAAAGTGCCAGATGCCTGCGCCGAATTTTTGTTTGCCGCTCATGGTTTGGAACTCCTCGTCGTTCTTCAGTCTCTTTGTAGTCGCTACGCGACAATGACCTCCACGCCAGCCGACTCTATCGCCATTCGGTCTTTGTCGGATATGCTATCGTCGGTAACCAGCATGTCCACCTGGTCGAGCCCGCCGAGTACGCAGAAGGAACGCGCGCCGATCTTGCTCGAGTCTGCGACCAGGCAGATACAATGCGCCGAGTCGATCATGGCCCGTTTGACGGCGATGTCGGAAAGGGACGGGTAGCTGAGGCCGCTTTCGATATCGATGGCGGCGGTGGCCAGGAACAGTTTCTGCGCAAACAGGCCGCGGAAATAGTCGGCGGATCGTTCGCCGCTAAGCGACAGCGTCGGCGCCTTGAAATGCCCGCCGGTCATGTGGACGTCGAAGCCAGGTTCGCCGCCGAGCATCAGGGCAATATTCAACGCATTCGTGATCACGGTCACGCCCTGCCTGCCAAACAGATTTGCGGCAACCTCGGTCGTCGTCGACCCGGAGTCGAGTATGATCGTTTCACCGTCGGCAACCATGGCGGCGGCGGCGCGGCCGATGCGCTGCTTTGGTTCCCTGTTTTCCTGGTGCTGCAGTGCCATGGCACGGACCTGGTCCGGCACCGACTTCAGGTAGGCGCCACCGTGTTCCCGTACGACATGACCCTCGGCTTCGAGCTTCTCGAGATCCTGCCGCACGGTGACTTCGGAGACGGCGAAGGCCTGTGCGAGCGCGCTGACTCGTGCGCTCCCTTCCTCACGTAGCCATTCCAACATCCTGCTGCGGCGCGTCTCGCCGAGCAGGCGGCTGCTCTTGCCTGGGTCCGCAGTCACCATATCAGGGCAAAAGCATAAAACAAAAGTAATCGAAAGTCGATTACTTGCGAAAATACCCGATTTAGGTTAATAAGCAAAGCTGGATGAAAACAATGAACCGAGAAGCAAGCCTGCAGCCGACCATGTGTACCGATCGGCAACTCGCCCGCAAATCGCTGCAATACCGCCGTGACATCCTGCGCTGGATCAAGCATGCCGGCGCCGGCCATACCGGCGGCAGCCTGTCGTGCACGGACATATTGAACGTGCTCTACAATCGCATCCTGCGCGTTACGCCCGAGACGTCTTCCTCGCCGACGCGTGATCGTTACGTGCAAAGCAAAGGTCACTCGGTCGAAGCGCTCTTCGTCGTGCTCGCCGACAAGGGTTTCTACGCGGCGTCGGAACTCGAAACGCTCTGCGGCTATCGATCCCATTTCGTCGGCCACCCGACGCGCAAGGTCCCGGGAATCGAGCAAAACACCGGCGCACTCGGCCATGGCCTGTCGGTATGCACGGGCATGGCAATTGGCGGAAAAATGGACAAGGCAGACTTCCGTGTGTACACGCTGCTCGGCGATGGCGAACTGGCCGAGGGATCGAACTGGGAAGCCGCGATGGCGGCGGCACACTACCGACTCGACAATCTCACCGCCATCATCGACTGCAACACGCTGCAAATCACCGGTCGTACGCGTGACGTGATGGGCAGCGAACCACTCGCAGACAAATTTGCCGCCTTCGGCTGGGCCGTTCGTGCCGTGAACGGCCACGATTTTGGCGAACTCACGGACGCCCTCGCCGCCCCGCTCGAGGCTGGCAAACCGAGCGCAATCATCGCGCGTACAACCAAGGGCAAGGGCGTCAGCTTCATGGAAGATGTCGGTCGGTGGCACCACGGCGTTCCAAGCGACGATGAGTACGCCCAGGCACTGGCTGAGATTGACGCAGCGCTCGCCGACATCCCGGAGGCGTCCGCATGAGCGCGCCCGCGCCCTCGATGTATTCCGACGCCGCGAAACAAACCGCTTCGCGTCTCGGCCTGAAGCTCGGCCGTGCCAATCTCGAAGTGTTTGCCGACACGCTGCTCGAACTCGCGAGCGCGGATGGCAGCGTCGTTGCGGTCACCAGCGACTCGCGAGGTTCGGGCAAGCTCGCCCCGTACGGCAAGGCGCTGCCGGACCAGATAGTCGAGGTCGGCATCGCGGAGCAAAATCTCGTCGGCATCGCCGCGGGTCTCGCCTCCGTTGGCAAGACGGTCTTCGCCGTCTCGCCCGCGTGTTTCCTCACGGCACGCTCGTTCGAGCAAATCAAGAATGACGTCGCTTATTCCGATAATCCCGTTACGCTGGTGGGTATTAGCGCCGGCGTCAGCTACGGCGCGCTGGGCACGACCCACCACTCGCTGCACGATTTTGCCGCGCTGAGAGCGGTGAACAACGTCACGATCGTCGCGCCCGCCGATAATCTCGAGGCGCGGGAAGCCGTGAGAGCTACGGCAAAACTCGGGTCACCGGCGTATCTGCGCTTCGGCAAGGCGCCGCTGTACGACCTGCCTGCCGCTGCGCCGTTTGCACTCGGGTCGGCGCGACTCGTTCGTCCCGGTGACGAAGCCGCGTTCATTGCATCAGGCGAGACCGTCATCCACGCGCTGCTTGCTGCGGCACACCTCGAAGATACGGCCGGGCTCCAATGCCGGGTCTTGGACCTGCCGACGATCAAACCACTCGATACGGCCGCTATTCTTGGCGCAGCGGCCGAGTGCGACGCGATCGTCACGGTAGAGGAGCACATGGTCAACGGCGGCTTGGGCGAAGCGTGCGCCGCCGTGCTCGCGCAAGCCGGACTCGTCCCCCGCTTCAGGATCACCGGCATTCCCGACGAATACACCGTGACTGGCAGTCAGGCCGATATCTTCCGTCACTACGGGATTTCGATGGAAGGTCTCGCCGGGACCATGCGCGAACTGTTGGGTGCGTGAGCGACATGCCCTGTGTTCTTGCCATCGATCAGAGTACGTCGGCGACGAAGGCCATGTTCTTCGACGAGCAGGGCAACCGCCTCGACCGCGAGTCGCTGGAACACCAACAGCACTACCCGCAACCTGGCTGGGTCGAACACGACGCCGAGGAAATATGGCAAAACCTTCTGGCCGTCACCAGCGCTCTGGTCGCCCGGAATCCGGGACGCGTTGACGAGCTTTCGTGCATCAGCATCACGAACCAGCGTGAGACTATCGTGGTGTTCGAGCGCGCAACCGGCCGCCCGCTACATCCGGCGATCGTGTGGCAGTGTCGTCGTAGTGCCGAGCTGTGCTCGATGCATGATTCACTCGGTCACGGACGCCTGATACACGCGCGCACCGGGTTGCGCCTCGACGCGTATTTCTCGGGATCCAAGCTGCAATGGCTGGTGCAGAACCGGCCCGAGCTGAGCGCGAAACTCGCGAGCGGCGAAGCGCTTATCGGCACGATCGATGCCTATCTCATTTATCGGCTCACCGGGGGAAAGGTCTTCGCAACCGATTCCACCAACGCCAGTCGAACGCTGCTCTTCGACATCGGCCGACTCCGGTGGGACGAGGAACTTTGCGGGCTGTTCGAAGTGCCATTGAGTGCGCTCCCCGAGGTGCGGGACAGTGAATCCCGCTTCGGCGAGACGACGCTCGGCGGCGTCCTCGGCGATCCACGCCCGATTGCCGGCGTGATGGGCGATTCGCAGGCCGCCCTCTTCGCGCAGCGCTGCTTCGAGCCGGGCACGGCCAAGGTAACCTTTGGCACAGGCTCCTCCGTGCTGTTGAATATCGGCGCGAAACCGCAGTTCTCGAAGCGTGGTGTGGTTACTGCACTTGCCTGGGTACGGTCGGGCGCGCCGGTGTACGCTTTCGAAGGCATCATCATCAATTCGGCGGCGACATTGAAATGGCTGCAAAACCAACTCGGCCTCGTGCAGGACGTGGCCGAGATCGAAGCGCTCGCCGGCGAGCTGAGCGACGCGGGTGGCGTCTTTCTGGTACCCGCATTTTCCGGACTCGGACTGCCCCACTGGGAGCCCGAGGCGCGGGCTGCGATTACCGGACTCTCTGATTACAGCGACCGGCGCCATGTCGCCCGAGCCGCGCTGGAGTCCATGGCGTATCAGCTAAGGGATGCGCTCGACGCGATGCAAGCTGAGAGCGGCGTCGCACTTCGTTCGGTCAGAGCGGATGGAGGACCCACGGCAAATCGTCTGTTGATGCAGTTCACCGCCGACATAACGGAAACTGAACTCGCCGTCTCGGCTGCTCCCGATTGCTCCGCACTGGGCGCGGCACTGATGGGCCTGCTCGGTCTCGGCGTGCATTCGTCGCTCGAGGATGTACCAAAAATGGGGCACGACGACCTGGTATTTCGGCCCACGATGTCGTCTTCCGACGTGCAGAGCCAACTCGACGGGTGGCGACGTGCCGTGCACCAGGTTCTATCCGGCGTTGCCGAACACTCACATGCTGGAGACTGACCGATGAACCTTTCCCGAATTCGCCTGCTCCCTTCGTGTCTGGTGTTTGCCATCGTCATCGCGTTTTCCGGCTGCTCGGGCGGCGACAACGCCACTTCCACCGATACCGGCGCTGCGCCGGAATCCGCCGCCAGGCGCGTCGCCGTCGTCGTATCCACGCTGAACAACCCGTGGTTCGTGGTCCTCGCCGAAACCGCGCGCGACCGGGCCAGGGAACTGGGCTACGAGGCGACGATTTTCGATTCGCAGAATGACCCCTCCAAGGAAGCCGCACACTTCGAAAACATCATCGCCTCCGGCTATCAGGCCATTCTGTTCAATCCCACCGATGCCAACGGCTCGATAGGCAACGTACGCCAGGCCAAGGCCGCCGGAATCCCGGTGTTTTGCATGGATCGCGAAATCAATGCCACCGACGCCGCCGTCTCGCAGATCATTTCGGACAACTATGCGGGGAGCGTGGCGATCGGTCAGTATTTCGTGAAGCAAGTCGGGCAGACGGGAAAATACATTGAGCTGCTCGGTCTCGTCGGCGACAACAATACCTGGAATCGCTCGAAGGGATTTCACAGCGTCGTCGACCGCTTTCCGGGTCTGAAGATGGTCGCGCAACAAAGCGCAGACTTCGACCGCGCGAAGGCCCTAGAAGTGCTCGAGGCTGTATTGCAGTCGAATCCGGACATCGATGCCGTCTTCGCCGGCAACGACGCGATGGCGATGGGTGCCTACCAGGCCCTGGTCGCGGCCGGCAAGGCCGACAGGGTCAAGGTCTTCGGTTTCGACGGCGCGGACGATGTGGTCAAACTGATTGCCGGGGGCAAGATCGTGGCAACCGGCATGCAATTCCCGAAGGTCATGGCCCGCACAGCTGCGGAAAGTGCCGACAGCTACATCAAGGGTAAGCGCGACTTTCCCCAGAAAATTCCCGTCGCCGTCGAGCTGGTGACGCGGGACAACGTCGGCCAGTTCGGTGACTACGGCCGAAAATAGGTCGGCTGCCGTGCCCGGTTCGGCAGTAACGCTCAGATCACGTTTCCTTCGCTGGACACTGGCGGTGATCGGTGTGAGCGTGCTGATCTATCTCGTGCCCCTGTTTCACATCGTGCCGCTCGAGGCTGCACGCCGGCAATTCGCAGCGGCTGACTTCGATGCGGCCGAATTCGTGGACACGTTCTGGCAGGGACCGCTGCTCGATTCCACGCGGCACGCAGTGGATGCGGCGGAATTGCTCGATGCACTCAAACGGGATTTCGACGGTACCACGAATCGCTTCGGACACCGGCTCGGGCTCAGTGGCAACACGTCCTTTCTGGTCTCCGGCCAGGGTCGAATCGTTGCGGTGGACAGCACCGCTATTGCGATCGCCTTGCACGACGACGGCCAGGCCGAGCTCACCATAGAAACCGGACCGATGTTCGGCAACGCGATCCGCGATGGTTCGGGTTTGCTCGACGTCAGCGATTTCGCCAATGCCCAGGACTTCAATGCGCTCTCAGCCGAGATCAACCGCCGGGTGGAGGAACAGGTGTTGCCGTTGCTGGAAGCTGGCGCCGCGATCGGCAAGACGGTGCGGTTTGCCGGTGGCGTGGAAATTGCCGACTCGGCCGGGGCACCGTCCGCGCTGGTCCTGGTGCCGGTGGTCATCGAGTTCCCATGATCGAATCCAGCGACATCGTCTTGCAGGCGCAAGGTATCTCGAAGTCCTTTCCCGGTGTGCAGGCTCTTGATGGCGTCAGCATCACCTTGCGGAGCGGGCGCCTCACCGCGCTGCTCGGCGAAAACGGCGCGGGCAAGTCGACGCTGATGAACGTCATTGCCGGCGTGTTTCCGGCGGATGCCGGCGAAGTGCGACTGGCCGGCAAGCTTGTGCGCTTTTCGCGACCTCGCGAAGCTCGGGACGCCGGCATCGCGATGATCTATCAGGAGCTGAACCTCGTCCCGAATCTGACCATTGCTGAAAACATTTTTCTGGGTCGCGAGCCATTGAATCGCCTTGGATTCATCGATTCCGAACGAGTGAATCGGGAAACGGAAGACCTGCTTGACCAGCTCGAGCTCGCGGTGGATCCGCGTACGCCGCTCAGCCGGCTTCGGGTCGGGCAACAGCAGATCGTGGAAATCGCCAAGGCGATATCGAGCAATGCCCGCGTACTCATCATGGATGAACCCACCTCGGCCATTACGGAACACGAGATAGAGGTCCTTTTTTCTATCGTCGAAAAACTAAAGCGGCAGGGCGTGGCCATTGCTTACATCACGCACAAACTCGAAGAGCTGTCACGCATCGGCGACGATGCCGTAGTGATGCGCGACGGAAAACTGGTCGGTGCCGGTTCCCTTGAGGACCTGAGTCGCGACGACATCGTGACGATGATGGTGGGGCGGGAAATGAAGGCACGGCGGGACCGGACTGGCGTCACCGGAGGGTCGGAGGTGTTGAGAGTGGAGAACCTATCGCTCAGCCATCCGGATCGCCCCGGGGATTTCCTGATTCGCGACGTCAGTCTCAGCGCCCATCGTGGCGAAGTCCTGGGGATATTCGGTTTGATGGGCGCGGGTCGAACCGAATTGCTGGAAACCATCTTCGGACTGCATCCACGCAATTCGTCGGGGGACGTCTTCGTAAACGGGCGGCCGACCGTCATTGCATCGCCGGCACAGGCCATCGGGCTAGGACTGGCTCTGGCGCCGGAGGACCGCAAGAACGAAGGGCTCGTGTTGGGTATGTCTGTCGTCGAAAATGCCAGTCTTGCCTGCTTGCCGCGTTTCGTGCGACACGGATTCCTCGACGAGACGGCGGAGCGGCGTCTGGTAGAAGAATCGATCTCGCGCTTCCGCGTGAAAACCCCTTCGATCCGGCAGACCATCCGCAATCTGAGCGGCGGCAATCAACAGAAAGTAATCCTGAGCAAATGGCTCGCAACGGAACCGCTGGTGCTCCTTCTGGATGAACCCACCCGAGGTATCGACGTGAACGCAAAGGAAGAGATCTACTCCCTCATTCACGAACTCGGCGAGAGCGGGCTGGCCGTGATCGTGGTTTCTTCGGAGTTGCCGGAGATTCTCGCTATCGCGGACCGCGTGATGGTGATGTGCGAAGGCCACAAGACGGCGGAATTCGACCGTGCCGAAGCGAACGAGGCCTCTATGATGAAAGCAGCCCTGCCACGCGCGGCAGCAAACGCATGAAC
>JBAUVS010000478.1:0-3605 GCA_049583345.1 Woeseiaceae bacterium | reverse complement strand
TATCCAAGGATACTCTGATTAAATGAAAAACGATTCGTCATTGCGAGCGAAGCGAAGCAATCCAGTGTTTGAGATCAACGACCTGTGGATTGCCGCGTCGCTTCGCTCCTCGCAATGACGAATTAATGAGAGTTTCCCTAAATAGTTGCCGGTGCCGTAGCGGATGTGTTTGTGGACTGCTCGACGGCCGACGCGACCGGGCCGGGGCTTCCCGGGCTTGCGACTGCGGAATCGGCGTCGGAGCGCGAGAACGTCATGCGCACGGTCGTGCCGGCACCGCCGGGTCCGGCGTCGATGGACAGGTCGCCGTGATGCAGCGTGGTGACGTCGCGGACGATGGCGAGCCCAAGGCCGCTGCCGGTCCCGCGCGCGTTGCTGGCGCGAAAGAAGCGCTCGACGACCCGGCTGCGTTCCGCGGGCGGAATGCCGACGCCGGTATCCGAGACCTCGAGCCAGGGGGAGCCGTCCCGGATGCCGCAACCGACCGTGACGCTGCCGCCGGCAGGCGTATGCGCGATGGCATTGGCCACCAGGCTTGTGGCCGCTTCCGCCAGCAACCAATCGATGCCCCGCACCGTGGCCGTACCGATTACGGCGCCGAGATCCACGTGAGCGGCCTCCGCACGGACGAGGTTGTCAGCCACGACAGTCTCGACGATGGATGTCAGGTCGACGTCTTCGAGCTGCAGGTTGGGGTTTGTCCGCGAATCGGCGCGCGACAGCGTCAGGAGCTGGTGCGTGGTATGGCCGAGACGCCGTGCGCCGTCGAGGATCCGGCCGAGACGTTCCCGCAAGGCCGGATCCTTCTCGTTCGCCAACATGAACTCGAGCTGTGCCTGTATGCCGGCCAACGGCGTCCGCAGTTGATGGGCCGCACTGTCCATGAACCTGCGGTGGCTCGCCGCCGTTTCCTCCACGAGCAGGAACAGGCGATTGAGCGCCGCCACGAGGCTGCTGATCTCCGCCGGCACATTGCCGATTGCAAGTTGCGTCAGGTCGTCCGGCGATCGCGCGGCGAGTTGACTCTCGACATCGAGCAACGGTGTCAGCGACATGCGCACGCTGAACCAGATCAGCGCGAGGATCAGGCCGAGGACGACGAGATCGGTCGTAAGTGCCGGTAGCAGGATATGCGCACGCAGCTCGTCGCGCTTGTGCGTCGTTTCTCCGATCGTGACGACGACCCGCTGATGATCGACGTAGGATTCGTAGCCGATCAGTCGGACCGGCGCGCCGTCGTAACTCGCGTCGGCCGCCGCGGGATTGTCGATCGACGCGGGCACCTCGGGAAGATTCGGATTGCCGGCGATGATTCCGCCGTCGCGCGTGTCGATGCGAAAAAACAGCGAGTCCTGCGAGCCCGCTCTCAACACTTCGAGGGCATCGGCCGGCAGATGGAGCTTCAGCTGTCCGTCGGGGCCGCGTTGGATGTGCGCCGCAAGGACCAGGGCCGAATCCTCCAGTGCCTTGTCGAACGCGCGGGTATAGGGTCGCAGTGCCGAGAAGTAATCGATCGCCGTACCCGCGATCAGCACGAGCGCGGCGGGTACGAACAGGGTCAGGACCAGCCGGCGCCGGATCGAGTGCGCACTGCTATTGTGCGCGATCATCGAATCGGTACCCCATGCCACGGACGGCGCAGATCCGAGCGGCGGAACCGAGCTTGGATCGCAGGCGCGAAACGTACTGCTCTATCGCATTCGCGGTCAGCTCCTCGCTCCAGTCGGCGATCGAGCTCAGCAGCTTGTCTTTCGAGACCAGGTGACCGGCGTTCAGTGCGAGACATTCGAGGATCGACCACTCGCGCTGCGTGAGCGCCAGCAGCTCGCCGTCTACGGTCGCTTCCTTGTGCGTCATGTCGACCTCGAGGCGACCGAGACTGATGCGCGAACTCGCCACGGCATTCGCCCGGCGGATCAGGGCCCGGCAACGGGCGATGAGTTCCGGCATCTCGAACGGCTTTGTCATGTAGTCGTCCGCACCGAGATTCAGTGCCGTGACACGATCCGACAAGGAGTCGCGTGCCGTGAGCATGAGGATCGGCGTTATCTTGCCCCGGTTTCGCAAGCCCTGGACGAGTCGCAGGCCGTTTTCGCGCGGCAGGCCGATATCGACGATGGCCAGATCGAAGGGTTCCGCCTGCAGCGCGGCGCGCGCGGCCTCCGCCGTACCGACCAGGTCGACGGCAAATCCGGCGCCATCGAGTGCGAGCCGGACCGCATCTCCCAGCAACGCATCGTCCTCGACGGCAAGTACACGCATAGTCATGAATTCGATCCCGACAACCGGATTATGGTTCCCCCTGGCTGACGGCAGGCTGACGCAAGGTCAGGAAATTGTCAGCCTCGGGTTACAGCATAGGTGCCGTTGGAGATCGATTTCGAGTGACTTCGGGGTCGATCGAATGGTGTCGAATCTCAGGTGCTAAAGGAGGCAGTCATGAGAACTTCAGTCAGGATTCTTACCGGAGTTATTGCAGCAGCAGGAATCGGCGGTCTGGCTACGCCCGTGTTGGCTATGACGACGGCAAACTCGGGCAAAGACCAGGTCATGCGAGATGAGACCGTGTCCTACCGCGATCTGAATATCTCGAATTACGCCGGAGCGAAAGAATTGTATGAACGCATCGCTCTGGCGGCAGACAACGTTTGCAGCTTCGGCGACGAGGCCACGCAGGTTTTCTACCGTGACTTCCAGACCTGCAAGGATGGCGCTATCCAGGATGCGGTTGCTCGGGTCGACGATGCGCGACTGACAGCCATCATGGATGAGCGGATCCCGATCCGCGAGCTGACACTCGCCAGGGAAAAGTACACCCGCGAAGAGAAAGCACAGGGATAGGCTGCAGCGCGAGCCGCCCCGGCAAGCCATCGCGCGGAGCACCGCGCGATGGTCCCGGGCTCGGGTCCGGCGGGGGGTTAGCCGTGCGGACGGTCTGACGCCAGTTTGCTCCGGCGATACCCGTAGCTCGCGTAGATCACAAGACCGAGGATCAGCCAGATCCCGAAGCGAATCCAGGTGACCATCGGCAGCTGGAACATCAGGAACCCGCATGCCCCGACCGCAATCAGCGGCGTCAACGGCGACCACGGTACGCGGAAGGGGCGCTTGCGCTCCGGTTCCCGCATGCGCAGGACGATCACGCCGATCGAGACGAGCACGAAGGCAAAGAGCGTCCCGATGTTTGTGAGTTCTACCGCCTCGTTGATGTTGACGAAAGCCGAGAACACTGCGACGAAAACGCCGGTGATGATCGTGGTCACGTGCGGCGTCTGGAATCGGGGATGGACCCGGGCCGCCCAGTCCGGCAGCAGCCCGTCACGGGCCATCGAGAAGAAGATCCGTGGCTGCCCCATCTGGAAGACCAGGAGCACCGACGTCATCGCCACTACCGCGCCGAGGCCGACGATGAATCGGGCAATAGCGAGCAATTGCGGGTCGCCGCCGGCCAGCCGGAGGGCCGTCAGCATCGGCTTCGCCGTGCCGAGCTCGCGCCACGGCGCCATGCCGGTCATGACGACCGCCACGAGTATGTACAGCACCGTACAGATGATGAGACTCGCGATGATGCCGAACGGCATGTCGCGGCCGGGGTCACGCGTCTC
>JBAUVS010000477.1:0-4495 GCA_049583345.1 Woeseiaceae bacterium | reverse complement strand
GGCCGTGTCACACCCACGGCTCCGCCACCATTGGCATCGAAGAAATCCGCAAACAGGTATATCCAGAACAGCATTCCGAGCAAGTACAGGACGATTGCTCCGACGACGCTGCCTATTGCCAGCCGTTTGACGTTCATTAGGACTGCCTCCCCTTTGTTGTTATTGGGTTTGTATCAAGACAAGCATAGTCCGGGACACGGCCGTTCGCCACGTGTGCTTGCACTCTGGCCCAACTGCCCGTTGAGACCTGTCCCTGACACGGGTCAATTTCCTCATACTTGTGCGGAGGTCTTTGCAGCGCGAGTCGTTACACCGCCACTCTGATCGACTCAGGAGGTACCTGCCCTCGCCCCTGACGCAGTGGCTACGATAAACAAGCTTTTGAGTAATAATAGCCCAGGCCGCACCGCCCGGCGAATCGGTCAATTTCTGCCGGCAGGATGTCGATTCCGGCATCGCCGCATCGACTACAGGAAAAGCGTCGGTAGGCGCGAGCACTTTTCAACCGGAGGGAGTCGAGATGGGTAAAACTGCTGCGATCCTCGTCGCGAGACTGATCTTTGCCGCAAGCTTCACAATGGCTGCGAGCTTCAAGTATGTCGACATGCATGCAACCGCCGGCTACATCGCGTCGGCAGGCTTCCCGGTGCCGCTGGCACTGGCCTGGATTGCCGCCTTTTTCGAGACCGCACTGGCGCTCGCCTTCCTGACGGGCGCCTACTTCTCCGAAGCGGCGCTCCTTGCAAGCGCGTACCTTCTGTTCCTGGCGTTTACCTTCCATGGTCCGTCGCACTGGAGTAGCAACCAGGCGGAATTCGGCTTCTTCGTGGACCACTTCACCTACATCGCGGGACTGCTCTTCGCCGCGGTGCACGGTCCGGGGGATAAATTGGCTATCCGGAAGAGGGTCGTCTGGAGACGGTAATGACGATTATCCGAATCTCGATCCCAGCCTTCTGAGCACGCCTTTTCAATCGTTGCGGGCTCCTGATACACACACGTTCCTCTGCCTGGCGAAAGGCAGGTCACATTCCCAGTCGTTCCCCGAGAATGTCAGATGCGCGTTCTCCGGAAGCTCCACGGCGACGCATGTTGCCTCGTCCATTCGGAATCCGCGCTTGCACTCCCAGCCGGGTCCGTAGGATGAGTCGGAAAGGTAAGCATTCGAGGGAACGTTGATCGCAACGCAGGCACCGTCGACTCTTCGGTAGCCGCGATCGCAGTTCCAGTCGGAACCGCTGAATGCGATGGCCAGATACGCGTTGGCAGGCACGACAATAGCTGCGCAGTGGTTGCCCTTCGCCCGGTAGCCCCGATCGCAGGTCCAGCCGGGTGCTCCGGAACTCTGCGTCAGATAGCCGTTTGCCGGCACGACGATAGCCGCGCAAGCCTCATCAATCTGTCGATAGCCCCTGTCGCATAACCATCTGTCGCCGGACACCGCGCTGAGGTAGGCATGTGCCGGCAACTCGACGGCGACGCAGGTATCGTCAACCTGTCGATAGCCACGCCGGCACTCCCAACCCGAACCAAACGTCGAGTCCGTCAGGTAGGCATTCTCCGGCACCGTTACGGGAGCACAAGCGCCATCGAGCTTGTGATAGCCGCGGTCGCAATCCCATCCGTTCGTATAGCTCCTCGCGTGCGCGTTGGCCGGTATCGCGTCCTCGATGCCTTGCGCGATGACAGGTTCCACGGTGCCGACGAACATTGCCAGGACTGTCCAGGCGTATGCGAGCACGCTCAGCTTCGAATTCGCTGGCTTCATCGCCCGTCTCCGTCGTGCGGATCCATGCCTTTCAGAAACTTGAACAGCTCGCTGTCTGTCGACAGAACGAGGGTCGTGTTTTCGGCGATGATGAACTTGTAGGACTCCATCGTCCGTGTGAATTCGTAGAATGCGACGGATTCGGCGTTCTGGTTGTAGGCCTTGGCGTAGATCTCGGTCGCTTTTGCGTCCGCCAGACCACGGATCTCCTCGACCTTCCGGTACGCCTCGGATTGGATCTTGTTCAGATCGCGGACCCGGTTGCCGCGAATGCGGGCCGCTTCGCCGTTGCCTTCCGACAAAAAGCGCTCGGCGATCTGGCGCCGCTCGCTGATCATTCGATCATAGATCTTCGGCCGGACGCTCTCGTTGTAGTTGATCCGTTTGAAGCGGATGTCCAGTAACTCGATGCCGAATACCTGAACCTTTTCCGAAGCCGCGGCGAAAATATCCTGTTCGACCTGCTTGCGCCCCTTCTGGATCGGAACCAGGGCGCCCATGTTGAGGTCCAGTTCGGCGTCCGTAAGAAGCTCGTCGCGCAAAGGAACGCGATCCCTCGTCGTGCGGATGATCTCGATGAGTTCGTGCTTGGCCACGGCATTGCGAGTCTCGCTGCCCAGGATGTCGTCGAGGCGCGACTGGGCGCTGCGTTCGTCGTGAAGCCTCAGAAAATACTGCAGTGGATCCGTTATCCGCCAGCGGGCAAACAGGTCGACCGATATGTAGAGCTTGTCCTTGGTCGGCATGTCCGAGGGGTTACCGTCCCACTCGAGCACCCGTTTGTCGATCGAATTGACCTGCTGGATGAAAGGAATCTTGATCTTCAGGCCCGCTGTCGTCACGGGTTCGCCGACCGGCTTGCCGAACTGGGTGATGATCATCTGCTCGACTTCGTTGACCGTATAGATCGAGCTGATCAGGACGAATGCCGCGACACCCAGTAGCGCAAGCAATGCGGCCAGTCTGCTCATGGCTTGGCGCCGTCTTGTGCATCCAGATTCAACAGCGGCAGGATGTTGCGTGCCCGGTCATCGACGATTACCTTGGACCGGATGCCCGGCAAAACGGATTGCAGGGTTTCGATGTAGATGCGGCGGCGCGTCACTTCCGGGGCCTTGGCGTACTCGGCCAGCAATGCGTTGAATCGGGCGACGTCACCCTCTGCCTCGTTGATGCGCTTCAGACTGTAACCGTCCGCCTCCCGAATTCGCTGGTCCTTCTCGCCTTCGGCCAGGGGTATGACCTTGTTGTAGTCGCGTCGGGCTTCGTTGATCAGTTTCTCCTTTTCCTGCTGGGCCTGGTTGACTTCGTTGAACGATTCCTGCACGGGCTCCGGTGGATTGATATTTTTCAACTGCACCTGGTCGATGCTGATACCCATTGCATATTTCGTCGATAATGCCTGCATCTTGGTCAGTGCTTCCGACTCGATTTCCTGACGCCCGATGGTGATGACTTCGTCGACGGTGCGGTCTCCTACCACCTCCCGCATGACCGACTCGGATACGTAGCGCAGGGTCGCGCTCGGCTCGCGGACTTCGAACAGGAACTTGACGGGATCCGATATGCGGTACTGGACGACCCACTCCACCAGTGCGGCGTTGAGATCGCCGGTCACCATCTCGGTTTCGCGCTTGCCGTCGACCGGACTCTGGTAAGGATCCGTGGCGCCCGGCGTCGTGAATCCGAACTCCTGCTTCAGTTGCCGCTTGACCGGCACGATGGTCGCTGCATCTATTCCCAGCGGGAGCTTGAAATGCAGGCCGGGCTGTACCTCCTTGAGGTACTTGCCGAAGCGCTGCACGACGGCGACGGAATCGCTCGGCACCGTGTAATAGGACGTCCACGCTCCGAACAGCAGCGCGACGACGAGTGCGACCGGGAGCACGCCGCGCGGCCCGCCCCCGGGCATGATCTGCTTCAGGCCGGCATGTCCCTGGCCGAGCAGGCGCTCGAGCTCGGAGCCCGGATTGGCAGACCGGCTCGACGAACCTGGCCTGCGGCCGTTACCGTCTTGTCCTGGCACTGGATTGTCTGCGGTGGGTTGTCAGAGAGCCGGCTTCACAAAACGACAGGCGAACCAACGTTCGCCTGCCATGATTGATTCCTGTTGCCACTATGCTGCTTTGAGCTCAGCGGCGATCTTGTGGAACGTGGAATTGGCAACCTCGTAGGTCTTCACCCGCGGAGTCCCGTCGAGCTGCTTCGACAACTGCTTGGTCACCTCGGCATACGAAGCCCGGCCGTAGGCTTCGGCACTTTCCTTGCTGTCCCACAGGCTGAGCGCGAACGCGTCCTTGCCGGCGGGGTTTACAAAGGTGATCAGATCCTTGAATCCCTTCTGCTTGCGAAGCAAGGGCAGCACTTCCGCCTCGATCTTGTGGGTGAAATCCTTGCGGCTGTCCGGCTTGAGTTCTATTGATACTTGACGTGCGTACATGTCGTTCTCCGTCCTTGTAGTTGGCCAGCAGGGCATTTCAAATAACTTAATTGGTTCAATAGTTCTGAAGCCCTGTTGATCCGTTAACCATAATCGGTTAATTAACTTGATTAGTCAAGCGATATCTGTAATTGTCTCCTTAGTTAACCATCTATGTAAATCGACAGGGACCGCCAATGGACGTTTGTTCTCTGATAAAGACGCGGCTCAAGGAGCTGGGACTGGAGCAGAAGGACCTGGCCGCCGCCGCGGAAGTGACTGAATCCTACATATCGCAACTGCTTACC
>JBAUVS010000476.1:0-5046 GCA_049583345.1 Woeseiaceae bacterium | reverse complement strand
GCAGCAGGTAGACGCCGCTGCCGACGACGGTATTCAGGGCGATGCCGACGATCTGCCAGCGCGTGACCGCGCGTTTGAGGCTGAGCGGCGTCGTCACCCTGCGGGTCCGCGCAGATTCATTTGGCGATGGGCAAGGACACGCTGCTCGGATGCCTGCCGCCCCAATAGACGCTCTGCGTCGCGATGCGATAGTCGCCTGGCCGGGCGTTGAAAATATTCTCGACGTAGGTCTGGGGATTGCGGTCGTAGAGAGGGAACAGGCTGGATTGCACCTGGATCATGATGCGATGCCCGGGCAGGAACACATGGTCGACGTTGGGCAGCTCGAAACGATACTCTTCGACCTTGCCGGGCTTCAGCGCCTCGGGTTCCGCAAAGCTGTGCACGTAGCGGCCGCGGAAGATCTCGATGCCGATCGGCAACTCGAAGCCGGCCATGCTCGGCTTGGACCCCTGCTCGGCCGGTTCGGGCACGGCATTCGGATACACATCGATCACCTTCACGACCCAGTCACTGTCGGTGCCGGAAGTCGCGGCGAACAGGTCCACTTGCGGCGCGCCCATGATGTGCACGGGCCGCTCGAGGGCTTCGGTTCGATACACCAACACGTCCGGCCGGTCCGAAGCAAAGCGTTGATCGTGCACGAGCCACGCATGCCATTGCATCGGGTCTCTCATGTCGATGGGGCGCGGGATGAAGGGCACGGGCCTGGCGGGGTCGGACTGGTAGTCGTCGTGTCCCGAATCCGCGGGCTTCGCGAAGCTCGCCGAGAAGTCATCGCCGAGGTACAGCGGTGTCGGCGTGCCCATCGGCCAGCGCGGCGAGCCCTCCCAGCGGTCGATGCCGGTGGCGTAGGTGAGGACGGGCGGCAGGTCGGGCGCCGGTCCGTTCTTGAGATAGTGGTCGAAGAAGGGTTTCAGATAGTCGACGCGATACTGCCGGGCCGTGTCGCCCGTGAAGGTCAGGTCACCGAGCTCGTAGCCATAGTGATTGGCGCCCGAATGACGCCACGGCCCGATGACGAGGAACACCTTGTCGTTGTCGACGTCCCTGGGTTCCATCGCCCGGTAGACGGCAGGTGCGCCATACGAATCTTCCTGGTCCCATTGACCCACCTCGAGCATGGTCGGCACCTTGAGCGGCTGCCGGGCCATCCATTTGTCGACTGCCTGCAGCGACCAGAAGTCGGTGTAAGCCGGGTTCTGCATCAGCTTTTGTACGAAGGGCGCGGCGTCGAGTCCCCACAAGCGGGCGTAATCGCCGGTCGATCCCGCCTCGAGGTAACGCGAATAGTCTTCGCCGACGCCGATCGGCTCAGAGTGGCCTTCCGCCTTGTTCCAGCTCTGTTTCAACCCGTAGTCGAGGGAGTTGTTGCGAAACGCGCCGTTGTGGAACCAGTCGTCGCCGCGCCAGCCGTCCACCATGGGGCTTTGCGGTGCGGCGGCCTTCAGCGCCGGATGCGGATTGATCTCTGCCATCAGCGTGGTGAAGCCGAGGTAGCTGCTGCCCACGATGCCCACCGAGCCGTTGCTTTCAGGGACGTTCTTCACCAGCCAGTCGATCGTGTCGTACGCATCGGTCGATTCGTCGATACCGGTATCGTTGAGCGGGCCGACGAGCGGCCGGTTCATTACGTACACGCCCTCCGAATTGTGTATGCCCCGGATGTCCTGGTACACGCGTATGTAGCCGTCGTCTATGAACTCCCTGTCCATGGCCGGCAGGATCTCGGTGACCGACAGGCTGATCATGCGTTCGGCAGCGCCCTTGGCGTCGTACGGGGTCCGCGACAGCAGGATCGGCGCATCACTCGTGCCCTTCTTCATGACGATGACGGTGTACAGCTTGACGCCGTCGCGCATCGGGATCATTTCGGTACGCCTTATGAAATCGGCCTGCGGACGAATTTCGTCGTATCCGGTCACGACGTCGGGCGTCATCGGCGTGATCTTCGCCTGCGGCGTTTCGGCGGCATTTGCCGTCGACAACGTCAGCAGCGTGAACAGCGTCATCGTGACGTATCGATCGTGTACTCTTTTCATCTGGCGACTCACTCTCTGACAACAGACGAGCGCGAAGGGACCCGGCTCATCCGCGGGCGCGTGACCGCGCGTTCGAACCTGATCGACGGCGCCACCGGCTAGCCGGCGGGTACCAAGCCGATGGGTGCCGCGAAGCGGACTCGAGCCTGGTTGGCCATGACGCGCGCTCTGGTGTTGTAGTTATCAGGCGGAACGGGGATTCTACCCTACGCTGGTGAAATATGGCGTACGGCGGCGCTATCGAAGACCTCGCCGAGTGTCTCGAGCAACGAAGCGTCGCTGTGTATCAGCGGATCCCCGGTGTTGTCGGTCACGCTGAGTATCGTCAACAGGCCCAGCGCCGAGGTCCAGGCGGTGAAGGCAAGCCGGCGCAGCTGCAGGCGCCTGCTTTTCGACACACGGCGCTGCACGAGACGCGACTCGAGAATGTCGAACAGGTCCCGGGTGCGCGGATTGATCCTGTCGCGGATCACCTCCGGCCCGAAACCGTGCTCGGGCGCCGAAACGCGCTGCGACTCGCAGTACAGCAGACGAAAGGCGTCGAGATCCGCGACGTGGTGTGCGTAGAACGCGCGGATCAGCGTGCTCAGGATCCTGTCGGCGTCGGGCTCTGCCTGCACGGCCGCGACCAGGGCATCGATCTCCGCGTCGAACAGCGCGGTGAGGAGGGTGTTCAGCAATGCATCCTTGGAGGGGAAGTAGTGATACAGCGCCTGCTTGGTCATGCCGAGTTCGTTGGCCACGCCGGTCAGGGTGACCGCGTCCAGGCCCTGCTCGGCAAGCACGCGGCGGGCCGTGTCGAGGATGTCCTGGCGCGCCTGGCGGCGCTTTTGCCGGATCCGGGGCGACGGTGTCCGTGGTTCTGCCATGCCTCACCTTCACAGTTATTCGACTCTTGTTAAATTATTTTAACCCTGTTAGTATTTTTTCTCAAGCCACACTCAGGCGGGGCCGCCGGCCCCGGCAGGAGCCCACGCAATGAACACGACAGCCGCATTGCTCAGCCTCGACAACCCCGTTTTTCATACTTACCTGCTCGCCGCCTCGATCATGCTCCTGAAGCTGATGTTGCAGCCGTGGATCACCGTACAGCGCATGCTCAAGGTGAGCGCCGGGTTCCGCAGCCCCGAGGACGCGAAGAAGACGCCGGTGAATCCCGAGCCTCGGGAAGGCCAGCTCGAGGTGAACGAGTACGTCGATCGCTCGCGGCGCATCAACCTCAACGATCTCGAAAGCATCCCGGGTTTCCTCGCCGCGGGTTTGCTGTTCGTTCTCGTGGGACCGCCGCTGTTACTGGCGCAGATCCTGATCTGGGGCTACGTCGCCGCGCGTGCCGCGCATTTCGTCGCGTACATGACGGCGCAGATCCACGACATCCGGGCCACATTCTGGACGTTCAGTTCCGTTGCCGTGATTGCGATGACGGTCTACGTATTGATCAAGGTGGTCTGAGGGCGGACCGGGATCGGGCCTTGTCAGGGAGGCGCGGTCGTCCTAAAGTGAGTTCGCCTCAGGGTTTCATACGCGGGAGCGACGTATGCGATTCCAGCCGCTAAAGATGTCTGCAGTCCTCGCCGCGTTTGCGCTGACGAGTCTCAATTCCCCTGGCGCCGCGGCGGAAGAGCACCCGCAGGAGGTACTCGACCTGATCGCGGCACACGACGAACTGGCCATGAAGATCCGCCCGCTGCAAGACAGATTTGCTGCGATCGCACCGACGAGTGACGCAACCGGTTTCAAGCCCGAGGGTGCGCCGGTCCGGGCCAAGGCGAATACCGGCAGTGAAGAGAACAAGGCGGAGGCGGAGAAACGCATGCCGACGACGCTGACACACAGGGATCGAGCCGCCAACGCCGGCGACGACTACGGTCACATCAAGGTCCGGCTTTCCGCGCTCGCCGCGAACGCCAAAGCCGAACGCGAACGAATCATGAGGCCGGACTTCGGGGTGGGAGTACGCCACGCCGAGGAGGAGAGCGGCACGATCCGCTTCGGCGACGGTCAGCACGGCGCGCGGCCGTCCGCCGGCACGAGCGCGCAGCCGCAGTACAGGGCAGGTTCCTCGCCCAGTATCGACGCGAAGCAGATCCGCGCCGCTCGTGACACGTTGGCTGAATTGCGGCGCGAACTTGGCGCGCTGGAACGCGACGTCAGCGTACTCGAGCACCGCGGCAACTGATACCTCGGCAAGGCTGCGCGGTCAGGACGGGAGCAAAAGAAAAGGCCGCGTGCGGCGTTCCGCACGCGGCCTTTTGTCGTCGGTCAGTGGTAGTTGTGCAGGCCGATCTTTAAGATCTGGCCCGCGCCGACCGGTCCGCACGGGTCGATCAGACCCTCCGCGTAGACGGTGACGGTCGCCGTGTGGTGCTTGTTCTTCCCGTGAGCGCCGGCGACACCGGACGCCAGCGGAAGGCTCAGGGCAATTGCAGTCAGAACTGTAACAAGGGCCCGGCAGGGCTGCCGGACTGCTGAACTGGTCATCGATGTTCCCTCGTTGTGGGTTGTTGAAGCGGTTGCCGGCGGCGCCGGCGCTTACACACGCGTGCGCGGGAGTACCTGCCGGGCCAGGAAGACGCGGTAATGAATTCACGCGGCCTGCAAGCGGTATGATTCAGGCTGGAATTCAGACGAGCGGCCGCACGGGGGCATGAATGAGCATGAAGATTTCGACGCAGGGGATCCGCACGCAGGCGATCCACGGCGGCGAGGAGAAGCGCAAGCGCAGCACGTCCTCCGCACCGGACCTGGTGATGTCGAGCACCTTTCACGTCGACCGCGAGGTCAGTTTCTCGGCCAACAAGATAGAGGACGATGCGCCTTACGTGTACACGCGCTGGGCCAACCCGACGACCGACCAGCTCGAGGCGAAACTCTCGGTGCTCGAGCAGGCGGAGGCCTCGATCGCGTTCGCCTCCGGCATGGCCGCCACGTCGGGCGTGCTGCTCGGGCACCTGTCGGCCGGCGACCATGTGGTCATGAGCGAGACCAACTATCCCGGCACCGC
>JBAUVS010000475.1:0-4155 GCA_049583345.1 Woeseiaceae bacterium | reverse complement strand
GCTGGCCGGCCGGAGCGAGCCCAGGCTGTATGCGGGCTCCTGGTCGGCACGGACGCGCTGTTGGCCAATATCGGCACGGCCGAGGCGGGCTTGCTGGTAGATGCGCGGGCCGCGGCACGCTTCCGTGGCGAGGAAGAACCCATCGACAGCGTGGCCGGACACGTTCCTGGCGCCGTCAACTTGCCCTATGATGCGAGCATCGGGGCGCAAGGCCGCTGGCGCAGCAGCGAGGAACTCGCGGCGCTGTGGGCCGATGTGCTGGGCGAGACCGACGAGCGGCCCTGGTCGGTGATGTGCGGCTCGGGGGTGACCGCCTGCCACCTGGTCGTCTCGGCGCTGCTGGCCGGCCGGAGCGAGCCCAGGCTGTATGCGGGCTCCTGGAGCGAATGGATCCGGGACCCCGATCGCCCGGTCGCAACCACCCGCTGAGGCGGGCGCGGGGGGCCGGCGGGCGCGGAAGCCACATGAACTTAATGCGCGACCTGCAGGTCCTATCGGACAGGCAAGAGGCATCGAGACACGTGTTTAGTTTAGTAAACAACCCGAAGATTGCGATGAATAAATACTTGTTGAAACCGTTAGTTATACTATTTTTCTCAAGTACTATTTTAGGTTGTGCCACGTCGTCGACCGCGCCGGAGGAGCTGGCGAACGAGCCGACACCGAGGGGCAACGATTGCATATCGCAGGGGAGTATCCGAGACTATGAAGTGTTGGACGACGGCAACCTCATCGTCACCGGCGGCGTGAAACGGAAGTACCACGTCGCGCTGATGCGCCGCGCTTTTGGCCTCAGGTCATCCTGGCGTATTGGCTTCCAGACGAGGTCGGCGCAGGTCTGTCCGGGCTTCAGCGACCTGGTTTTCGACGACGGTACGGGCCTGCAGTCCATCCAGGTTTCGTCGATCCGGGCGCTGACGCCGGAAGAATACGACGACCTGCTGGTCCGGTTCGGCAAGAAGCAGCCGGAAGTCAAACAGGCCCCGGCGCCCGAGAAAGTGGAGGGCGCCGAGGTCGAAGCGCTGGACTGAATCGTCGACCGGTTCCCGGAAGTACGATTCGGTCACGCAATCCGCAATCTCCGTGCGGACCCACCCGGCCAACCTCAGGGTTGGCCGGGTTTTTAGAGCCTGTCTCAGAATACTTCCTGGTCGCGACGGCTTGCGGTCGTCCCGCCGTCACTCGACAATCGACGGTCTTTTGAAATTTCAACTGGTTGAATGGCACGGGAGGCGCTGCGATGAGCGGCCCACTGGCGGGCGTCCGGGTACTGGACATGAGTCGCATCCTGGCCGGTCCGTGGGCCGGCCAGTTGCTGGGGGACTACGGCGCGGATGTCGTGAAGGTGGAGAAACCCGGTGCCGGGGACGACACGCGTCGGTGGGGGCCGCCCTGGCTCGGTGACGGCAGAGGCGGCGAAGCTGCCTATTTCCTTGCCGCCAACCGCAACAAACGCTCGATCGCGATCGATCTCGCCAGCACCGAAGGCCGTCGCGTCGCGCGCGCACTGGCGGGCCGCGCAGACGTACTGATCGAGAATTTCCGGGTCGGCGCGATGGCCCGCCACGGCCTCGACCCGGCGCGCCTGTGCGAGGCAAATCCGGGGCTGATCTGTTGCTCGATCACGGCCTACGGCCAACAGGGTTCGCGGGCACAGGAACCCGGCTACGATGCGATGATCCAGGCGATGGGCGGTCTCATGAGCATCACCGGCGCGCCGGACGCGGAAGGGGGCAGCCCGCAGAAGGTCGGCGTGGCCGTGGCCGACCTCATGGCCGGCATGTACGCCGTGACGGCGATCCTGGCCGCGTTGCACGAGCGAAGTGCCTCGGGCAAGGGCCAGCGCATCGACGTGCCGCTGTACGACAGCCAGGTGGCGTGGCTGGCCAACCAGGCGCTGAACTTCCTGATCGGCGGCGAGAATCCGGGGAGGCTGGGTACCGCGCACCCGAACCTGGTTCCGTACCAGGTGTTCCCGACGCGTGACGGACACCTGATGCTCGCCGTCGGCAACGACCGCCAGTTCCGGGCCCTCGCCGAGTGCCTCGGCGCTGCGGACCTGGGCTCGGACCCGCGATTCCTCAGCAACGCCGATCGCGTCGAGCATCGCGAAGTGCTGGTCGGCCTCATCTCGCAGGCATTCGGCCGCGATACGAGCGCCGCCTGGCTCTCCCGCCTCGCGAGCGTCGGCGTGCCGGCCGGACCGATCAACTCGGTCGCCGAGGTCCTGACGGACGTCCATGCCCGCGAACGGCAACTCGTGCGCCGGCTGGCGCATCCGTTGGACGACACAATGCCGACGGTCGCGAATCCGGTGCGATTCTCGAGGACGCCGGTGCGCTACGACCTCGCGCCGCCGCTGCTTGGAGAGCAAACGCAGGGCATACTGCGTGACTGGCTCGACTACGGGGAAGCGGCGATCGCGCGCCTGACGGCGCCGGGCGCCGCCTGCAATCCGCACACAGACGACGAGAAACCGGATGGGTAATCCATTGCACAGCAGCGAGACGCTGCAGGACGTGAAGTACGAGATCCGCGGCCAGCTGGCGCATCACGCCGGCGAGCTTGAGAAACGCGGCTACGAGATCATCTCGCTGAACATCGGCAATCCGGGCCTGTACGGCTTCCGGACGCCCGAGACGATGCGGCTCGCCATGATCGAGAATCTTGCCCAGGCCGAGCCGTATTGCCATCAGAAAGGCATTTTCCCGGCACGCGAAGCGGTCGTCATGCAACAGCAGGAGCGTGGCATCCAGGGCATCAGCGCCGAAGAGGTGTTTATCGGCAACGGCGTCAGCGAGCTCATCGACCTGTCGCTGCGGGCGTTGCTGAACCGGGGCGACGAGGTGCTCGTGCCCAGCCCGGACTATCCGTTGTGGTCGGCGGCCGTGGCGCTCAACGGCGGCAAGGTCAAATACTATCCGTGCGATCCCGGGCGCGGATTCCAGCCGGACGTCGCCGAGGTCGAAGCGCTGATCGGCCCGCATACCAAGGCGATCGTCATCATCAACCCCAACAACCCGACCGGCGCGGTCTACGGCCGCGACACGCTCGAGACACTCGTCGGCCTCGCCACCCGCCATGGCATCGTCGTGCTCGCGGACGAGATCTACGACCAGATGGTCTACGACGACGCACAGTTCGTGCCGATCGCCACGCTCGCGCAGGATACCGTGTGCCTGACCTTCTCCGGCCTGTCGAAAGTCTACCGTGCCTGCGGCTATCGCGTCGGCTGGTGCGTGTTTTCCGGAGACCTCGACCGTGCCCAGGAATTCATCCACGGCATGGAGCTGCTCGCGGCGTTACGCCTGTGCTCCAACGTGCCGGGGCAATGGGCCGTGCAGACGGCACTCGGCGGATTCCAGAGCATCAAGGAACTGGTACTGCCGGGCGGGCGCCTGTATCAGCAGCGCGAAGCCGTGCTGGATCGCGTCGGGGAGAGCCGTTACCTCAGCGTGCACAAACCCATGGGCGCGATGTACGCGTTCATCCGCCTCGACGATCGCTTCCGAGGGCGGCTGGACGATCGGGCCTTCGCGCTCGCCCTGCTCGAGGATCGGCACGTGCTGGTGGCGCCGGGCAGCAGTTTCAATACGCCGTATACGGATCACTTCCGGATCACGACGCTCCCCGACGTCGACACGATCAACGTCGTGTTCGACCGGATCGACTCGCTGCTGGAGCAACACGCCTGATCGATGGTTGAGTGGCTCGACGATGGCGACGCCGTCTCTGCGCAGACCGTAACGGCCAACCGGCGTCTGGCGCGTGCGCTGGTCGCCGAAGTCGCCGCGCGCGAGATCGGCCGCGGCAGCCTCGCATGGCGCCGGCCGGCGATCCACGCATGGCGGGACTGGCTCGGCAACCTGCTCTGCAGCGCACACGCGGGCGACCTGCCGACCCGGATCAACGGCCATCAGAGTCGCGTGATCTGGGAGCGCTGCATACGGCGCGAAGTCAGCGATCCGCTCCTGAACGTCGCGATGCTCGTGCACCAGGCACGCACGGCATGGGAGCGGCTGCGCCAGTTCGGCGTCTCGCTGGACGAGTGCGCACGCACGGCGAGCAGCCGCGACCAGCAGTTGTTCGCTCGCGCGGCGCGCCGCTATCAGGCCGAGCTCGAGCAGGCAGGCTGGATCGATGACGACGCCGTGC
>JBAUVS010000474.1:0-2261 GCA_049583345.1 Woeseiaceae bacterium | reverse complement strand
CGGCCATCGAGAAGGTGCCGAGGATCGCCTGCTGTTGCGTCTTGCACACGGAGGAGAGCATCAGCCCGATGCCCACCATCGACAGAATGAACAGCATCACCGCCGCCAGCAGCCACAACAGCGAGCCGGTGAACGGGATGCGGAACAGGAACACGCCGGCCGCGATCATGATCGATGCGAGGATCGTGCCGATGATCAGCGCGGGCACGGTCTTGCCGATAATGATTTTGATCGGTCGCGCCGGCGAGACGAGCAGCTGATCGAAAGTGCCGAGCTCGCGTTCACGCGCGATCGACAGCGCGGTCACCAGCAGCGCGATCAGCATCGCGAGGATGCCGGACAGGCTCGGCACGATGAACCACTTGTAGATCAGGTTCGGATTGAACCAGTGCCGCACCGCGACCGGCGAGGAAGCCGCACGAGGGTCGATTTCGGCGCCGACGCTGGCCGCGATCTGGTTCAGGTACGCGAGCGTCACCTGGCCGGCGTAGGCGCGGCGGCCGTCGATGACGGCCTGTGCCGCCGCCGGATTGCCGCGCGCGACGTCGCGTGAGAAGTCCTGCGGGAAACGCAGCCCGGCCAGCACTTCACGCTTGTTGATCATCGCGGTCAGCGCCTCGGGGGTCTGCACGAAATGGATATCGCGCACGAAGCCCGCACCCTCGACCTGCTCGATCATCTCGTGCGACCAGTAGCCGTTGTCCTGATCCAGCACGGCCAGATTGATGTTGTCGACCTCGAGCGTCGCGGCATACGAGAAGACCAGCAGTTGCATCAGCGGCGGCCCGACCAGGGTCAATCGGCTCTTCGGATCACGCAGGTAGCTGAGCAGCTCCTTGACGATCTGTGCTATGAGGCGCGTCATCATGTGTCGAGACTCTTGCGCGATTTCCTCGCAGTGATGCCGAGAAAGACGCCGCCGATGGCCAGCATGGCGAGCATGTTCGGCAGGAACACCGACCAGACGTCGCCGGCCAGGAACACGGTCTGCAGCGACGACACGAAATACCGGGCCGGCACGACGTGCGTAATGACGCGGATGATCAGCGGCATCGAGTCGATCTCGAAGATGAATCCCGACAGCAGCATCGCCGGCAGGAAGCCCGACAGCAGCGCGATCTGCGAAGCGACGAACTGGTTGCGCGCGAGCGTGGAGATCAGCAGCCCCTGGCCGAGTGCGGGCACCAGGAAAGTACAGGACAAGAGCAGCAGCGCCGCCCACGAACCGCGCAGCGGGACATCGAACAGCGTGATCGAAATCAACGCGCAGCCGAGCGTCGCGATGACGCCGAGGACGAAATAGGGGAGCAGCTTGCCGAGCAGGATCTCGAGGATGCCCGCCGGCGTGGACATGACCGCTTCCATCGTGCCGCGTTCCCACTCGCGCGCGACGACGAGCGCCGTCAGCAGCGTGCCGATCATCGTCATGACGATGGCGATGGCGCCGGGGATCAGGAAGCGCCGGGTCTCGATCTCGGGATTGAACCAGAAGCGCGGATCGAAGCGCACCGGCAGGAAGCCGGCACTGTTCCCCGCTCCGCGGCTTGCCAGCCAGTTCTGGACGACGCCTTCGGCATAGCCGGCGACGAAGTTCGCGGTGTTGGGCTGCGATCCGTCGGTGATGACCTGCACGAGCGACTCGGGTCCGGCACGCGAGGTCAGCCGCTGCTCGAAATCCTGCGGGATGACGACGAAGCCGCGGATTTCACTGGCCACGAGCTTCGGTACGACCTCGCGGCGGTCGCGCGCCGGCAGGATCTCGAAGTAACGCGTCGCCTCGAACGCAGCGGCCAGCGATTGGGCTTGCGATGAATCGCTCTCGAGCACGACGCCGAGGCGGACGCCCTTTACGTCCAGCGAGACCGCATAGGCGAACAGGAACAGGAGCAACACGGGCAGCGCGAACGCGATCAGTATGGCCGACGGATCGCGCACGACCTGCAGGCTCTCCTTGCGCACCAGGGCCGCGAGGCGCCGCACGCTGAAACCGGTATCTACGGCGGCACTCATGCCGCCTCCCGCCCGTTCACATCGGCGGCTTCGATCAGCGTAATGAACGCGTCTTCCATCGTCGGTTCCGGGCGTTCTTTCGTCGCCGCGCTCTGTTTGAGCTTGTCGGGTGTATCGAGCGCGATGAGCCTGGACTGGTACATCAGCGCGACGCGATCGCAGTACTCTGCCTCGTCCATGAAGTGCGTCGTGACCAGTACGGTCACGCCGCGGCGCACCAGCGCGTTGATGTGCGTCCAGAACTCGCGGCG
>JBAUVS010000473.1:0-3241 GCA_049583345.1 Woeseiaceae bacterium | reverse complement strand
GCAGGAAGTCGGCGCCGGCCGACTGGATGTTCTGTGCTGCCGCTGCAAGTATTGCCGCCGCGCCCTCCCAATCGCCCTCTTGTTGAAGCTTCTCAATGGGTTCGAAGTCGACGCTAAGCAGGGCAATATTCGCCGAGTGCAAGCCGCCAAGGGCCCTCTTGACGCCCTCGTTGATCTCACGGTAGTAGCCAAGCGTACTTTCCCAGCTCATTCCGCCCAACAGCCCGACCGTCTTCATGCCAACTCCCCGGTTGCCCACGCCATACTACATCGAGCCCGGGCGAACCTGTCGTTTGCCCCGGCGTCCAGGCGCTTTTGGCCGGAAGCAGCGGCGCCGTACCGGACCGGTCCGTTGCCGTCGCCTGTGGGAGTGGACAACCGCTCGAATTTGCGGCATAGCAGCGTTTTCCGCCGCACTCTCGACAGGAGTACATCATGGCAACAACAAGAATCGTCCCGGTCATCCTGATGTTGTCTGCGATCTGCGCGCATGCCGACACCTCCACGCAAACCGCGGCAGGACCGTCGCGGGAGGCGCAGATAATCGCCCTGGATGACGCGTGGGTCGACGCGGAAGTGCACGGCGACAGGGCGGCTCTCGAGCGTATTCTCCATGAAGACTTCCTGGTTACCTACGCATCCGGTCGAACGGTTGATCGGACCACGTTTATCGACGGCATATTGAAGGCCCGGCTTGCCCCCTTTACCGTGATTCACAAGACCATTCGAGTGCACGGAGATACCGCGTTGATCATCGACGTCTCCGAAGATGGCAAGACAAAATTCACATGGATTGCCATAAAGCGCGATGGCCAATGGCGCGTGATCTCGGAGACGGGCTCCAGGGTCGAATCGCCCTGAATACCGCAGTTTGGCGGGCGCGATCGCGACGGACCATCTCCAATTCCCAATCTACGGAGTGACAAGCACGATGAATAACGAGCCGGCAGGACCTGCAACGAAAGGCGTAACCGTGAAGCTACTCGAGACGATCGACCTCGGCCCGGAGATCGAGGGCATGGCGGGGCGCGTCCTTCGAATGCGTTTGGTGACCATGGAGCCCGGAAGCGTGTTCGGCCCGCTTCACGACCACAAGGACCGGCCCGGGGTCGTCTACATCCTGGAAGGGACGATCACCGACCATCGGGATGGGGTTGCGACGGACTACGGGCCGGGGCTGGGCTGGCCCGAGGACAGGAACACGCTGCACTGGCTCGAAAACAGGGGAACGGTCCCCGCGGTCGAGATCTCGGTGGATATCGTCAGGCAGGCCCAGGCACGGGCGCGGGTATAATCGAGTCATGAAATACATGGCGTTGATCGATGTACCGGGCCTCGACGAGGGCGCGAGGTTCTACGGCCAGGCTTTCGGCTTCGTCGAGTCCGCACGGCCCATGCAGGGCTATGCCGTGATCGAGTGTGACGGTCTGGAGATCGGGCTGCTGGAAAAGGCGGCGGGCACGCATCCGGCCGAGGGCTCGAGCGACGTTCGCCGCTACGAGCGACACTGGACGCCCGTGCATATCGACTTCTATGTCGACGATTTTGCGGCGACCCTGGCAAATGTCGAAAAAGCCGGCGGTAAATGCGAACAGAAGTTCGAGGGCGGGAAGCACGCGCCCATCGCGTTCTGCAGCGACCCGTTCGGCAATGGCTTCTGCGTTATCGGAAAGAAGCCGGCTCCCGTCTGACTACTGGTTGGTGCTGCATATGGATATTCGATTGGCGGTAACCGTTTTCGGAACGGTGTTTCTTGCGGAACTCGGCGACAAGACCCAGCTGGCCACGCTGTTGTTTTCGGCGAAGTCACCCGACAGCCTGTTCACGGTCTTCCTGGGCGCTTCGCTTGCGCTGGTGCTGACATCGGCGCTCGGCGTCATGGCGGGAGGCGTCGTGGCCCAGTACGCCAACCCGAGGCTGTTGTCGTATGCGGCAGGTTTCGGCTTCATGGTGATCGGTATCTGGACGATATGGCAGGCGGCGGTCGGCAGCTGAGACGGTTTCGATGAACGTGATCGGCGTGGGCCTCGGCCGCACGGGCACCAATTCGCTCAAACTCGCGCTCAATCGACTGGGGCTCGGGCCGTGCCACCACATGGACGAGGTGCTACGGAAGATGCCGGAGCAGGTGCCGCTGTGGGCGGCCGCGGTGGACGGCCGGCCGGACTGGTCCGCGATCTACAGCGACTACGAGAGTGCCGTGGACTGGCCCACCGCGGGGTTCTTTCGCGAGCTGGCCGAGGCGTTCCCCGCCGCCCGCTTCGTGCTGACGCATCGCGATCCCGAGCGCTGGGCGGACAGTTTCAGGAAGACGATCTACCGGCGGCTCGCGGAAAGGCACGCAAGGCCGCCCGAGGTGCGGGATTGCCTGGAGATGGCCAGCGCCGTCATCGAGAAGACCGGGATCCCGGTCGAGCTCGACCGCCGCAGGCTGATCGAAGCGTTCGTTGCCCACAGCGACGCGGTCAGGGCCGTGATCCCCGCGGACCAGTTGCTCGAGTTCGAGGTCCGGGAGGGTTGGGAACCGCTCTGCGGCTTCCTCGAGCTGCCGGTGCCCGACGACGCGTTCCCGCACACGAACAGCCGGGAGGAATTCTGGGCCCGCCGCTATTGACGCGGGTTCCGGTGTCTACTGCACCGACGCCCAGTGCGCGTCGGTCGCGACCATCGTCAGCACGTCGTACTGCGCCACGATCTCGTTTTCCCGGTTGGTGACCTCGGTGTCCCAGCGCACCTCGCCGTAACCCGTGTCGCCGCGCAGCGTCTTCTGCTTGCAGGTGAGGCGCACGCGCATCGATTCGCCGTGGTTCAGCGGCTTGACGAAGCGCAGGTTGTCGATCCCGTAGTTGGCGAGCACCGGGCCGAAATCGGGATCGACGAACAGTCCGGCGGCGAACGAGACGATGAGATAGCCGTGCGCGACGCGGCCCTCGAAGAACGGGTTCTTTGCCGCGGCGTCGGCGTCCATGTGCGCGTAGAAGCGATCGCCGGCGAAGTCCGCGAAGTGCTCGATATCCTCGAGCGTCACCTCGCGCGGCTCGCTCGTGAACGTGTCGCCGATCTCGAGCTGCTCGAAGGTCTTGCGGAACGGGTGTACGCCCGGGTCTTTCTCCTCGGCGCCGCGGATCCAGCGGTGGCCGATGGCGGTCAGCGTCTGCGGCGAGCCCTGCAGCGCCGTGCGCTGCATGTAATGCAGCACGCCGCGCACGCCGCCCATCTCCTCGCCGCCGCCGGCGCGGCC
>JBAUVS010000472.1:0-2015 GCA_049583345.1 Woeseiaceae bacterium | reverse complement strand
GACCGGCCTGAACTGTTGTACCCCCCCTTCACGCAGGGACTGCCGGACGAGCTGCGGACCGACGACGACACCTTCTCACTGCTCAAGACGAAGAACGTCCTGTTACACCATCCGTACCATTCCTTCTCGCCGACGATCGACTTCATCAAGACCGCGTCGACGGACCCGAGTGTGCTGGCCATCAAGATCACGCTGTACCGCACGGGCTCCGACTCGCCGATCGTCGACCTGCTCGTCAATGCGGCCAGGGCCGGCAAGGAAGTGACCGTGATCATCGAGCTGATGGCGCGCTTCGACGAAGCGGCGAACATATCGCTCGCGAATCGCTTGCAGGAAGCCGGCGCCCACGTCGTCTACGGCCTCGTGGGATACAAGACACACGCCAAGATGGCGCTGGTCGTGCGGCGCGAGTCGGGGAAACTCGTACGCTACGTGCATCTCGGCACCGGCAACTATCATCATACGACCACGAAGCTGTACACCGACTACGGCTACATGAGCAGCAGCCAGCGCCTCGGCGAGGACGTGCACAAGATGTTCATGCAGCTCACCAGCCTCACCGAGGCGCGCGACCTCAACCGGATGCTCGCCTCGCCTTTCAATCTCTATGGTGCGTTGCTCGACAAGATCCGGCGCGAGGCGGACAACGCGCGCGAAGGCCTTGATGCGCGCATCATCGCCAAGATCAATGCGCTGTCCGAACCCGGCATCATCGATGCGCTCTACGAGGCCTCGCAGGCCGGCGTCCGCATCGACCTCATCGTGCGGGGGATCTGTTCACTGCGGCCCGGCGTGCCCGGCATTTCGGACAACATCCATGTGCGCTCCATCGTCGGCCGGTTCCTGGAACACTCGCGCGTGTATTTCTTCCTGAACGGCGGCGATGAACAAGTCTATTGTTCCAGCGCGGACTGGATGGAGCGTAATCTCCTGCGCCGCAACGAGTCCTGTTTCGAGATCCGCCAGAGGCGACTCAAGGACCAGATCCGCGCCGACCTGGAGCTCTACCTTTCCGACAATCGCCAGGCCTGGGTGCTGCACAGCGACGGCAGTTACGAACGCCTCGTTCCGAAGCCCGGCGAACCGCACGTCAGCGCCCAGGAGACTTTCCTCGAAGAACTGGCCGCTCCTAGCTGAAGCCGAGCCGGTACTCCACCTTGTCGAGATAGCCGATCTCCCGTTCGAGATCGGCCACCGTCAACGGGTTGGCCGCCAGCCAGTCGGCGCCGAACTCCAGGCGCATCGCTCGCTTGTTCACCGTCAGGGTGATCGGCGGCAGGTCGACCTGGCTGCGACTCCGGTGCAGGAGGACCGCCAGCCGCAGCACCAACGCGAGCCGGAGGGCCGACTTGCGCCAGGCGCGCGGCAGCCGGCGCTGGAAGCGGGTGACGATCTGGTGGCGCTGGCTGCCGATCAGAAACGCGAGGAAGCGCTGTTCGGCGCGCGGGAAACCGGGCATATCGGCATTCTCGGCGATGTAGGCACCGTGCCGCTGGAAACCGTCGTGCGAGATGTCGAGACCGATCTCGTGCAGTTTCGCCGACCACTCGAGCATGTTCCTGAACAGCGGCGCCTCGAGTTCCCAGTTCCCGGCGCACTGGTCCAGGAGCATCCGCGCCGTCGCCGCCACACGCGTGGCCTGCGCCTTGTCGACATGGTAGCGCGCGGCCATGGCGCCGACGCTGCGCTCACGCGCATCCTTGTGCCGCAGGCGGCCGACCAGTTCGTACAGGAGGCCCTCGCGGAGTGCGCCGTCGGAGACCTTCAGCGCGTCGATCCGCAATACGCCGAGCACCTCGACCAGGATCGCCAGTCCTCCGGGCCAGACCTCTGCACGCCGGTCCGGCAGCCCCGGCAGCGTCAGCGCCGTGGTCGATTCGAACTGCAGCACGCGCAGGATCAGCTTCTCGACGGCATCCGTCGTGAGCATGTGCGAGTCGATGAGCCCCAGTTCGCTCGCCACCAGTTCGGTGGCGCGGATGGTGCCCGAGGTGCCCACGCATTCGACGTTGCTC
>JBAUVS010000471.1:0-3668 GCA_049583345.1 Woeseiaceae bacterium | reverse complement strand
GCTAAACTGTGCCTGTCACTCGCCGAAGTCTGACCACAACACGATACTAACACTACGGACTCAATCCTTGCTGAAAATCCATCTCATCGCCGCCGCGCGCCCCAACTTCATGAAGATTGCGCCGCTGTATCACGCGCTGGCCGACTCGGACCGATGGGATCCTGCCGTCGTGCACACCGGACAGCACTACGACTTCAACATGTCGGACGCGTTCTTCCGCGACCTCGGCTTGCCGGTTCCTGCCCATAACCTGGGCGTCGGCAGCGGCTCCCATGCCGAGCAGACCGGCGGCGTGATGATCGCTTACGAGAAGATCTGCATGGAGTCGCGTCCCGACGTCATCGTCGTCGTCGGCGACGTCAATTCCACGGCTGCCTGTGCCATGGTCGGCACCAAACTGTGGATCCCGGTCGTACATCTCGAGGCCGGATTGCGCAGCCGGGACCGCCGGATGCCGGAGGAAATCAACCGCCTCGTGACGGACGCCATAGCGGACGTCCTCTGGACGCCTTCCGTCGATGCCGACGAGAACCTTCGCGGCGAGGGCATCGCCGAGGACAAGATCACGATGATCGGCAACATCATGATCGATTCGTTCGAACTGCTGCGCGGCAAGATCGAATCCTCGAAGTCTCGCGATGAACACGGGTTGAGCGAACGCGATTTCGCCGTGGTCACGCTGCACCGCCCGTCCAACGTCGACGATCGTGTCAGCCTGACCACGATTGTCGAAGAATTGACGAAGGTCTCGAAACACACGCCCCTCGCGTTCGTCGTTCACCCGCGGACCCGCAAGAACCTGGCGACTTTCGGGCTTTACGAGCGGATGGCTGCAAACCCGGACATCGTGCTTGTCGATCCGCTCCCGTACATCGACTTCATGGGGCTCGCGACCCAGGCGAGGTTCGTGATCACCGACTCCGGCGGGTTGCAGGAGGAAACGACGTACCTCGGTATCCCCTGCCTGACCCTCCGTGAGAACACCGAACGACCGATTACCATAACGCAAGGAACTAACCGACTGGTAAAACCCGGAGAGTTGCTCGAGGCGGTCGAAGCGATCCTGTCGGGCGACTGGCCGACCGGGTCGCGCCCCGCGTTCTGGGACGGCGACACCGCGCGGCGGGCCACGGAAGATTTGTCCCGGCGGCTGGCCCTGGACTAGGCGCCGCATGGCTCCCGGTGCGCTGTACATGACCATGTGGCTGTGCGAAAGTTAGCCCATAACGAACAACAAGCTCGGCAGGACTTTCCTGCCAGGATTCAACAACATGTCTTCTCCTTTCCGTGCAACACGTCGATGCTTGCCGCAGCCCGGCCTCCACGTTCGACTGGGTTTCGCTGGTCTGCTTCTCTGTTCGTCGGTCGCGTCGGCAAACTGGCAGGTCGTCCCGTCCGCCGGGGCCGGTGTGGAGTACGACGACAACGCGAGCCTGAACGCGAATACCGGGTCGGACACGTCGGTCAACGGCTACGTGGTCAATGCGGGCGTGGACTTCATCAACAAATCGCCGCGCAGCCAATTTACCTTTACGCCGAGCGTGCTGCTCAATCGTTACAACGAGTCGGACCTGGATTCCAATAACTACTTCGGTAATTTGAATTATCGCTACACGAACCAGCGATCGACGTTCAATCTCTGGGGCATCTATGGCGACGAAACGGTCCGGACCGCGGAACAGGCGCAGGTCGATTTCAACGTCGACGACCCGACTCAGATTCCCGGCGACACCTCGGGACGCACGTTCGGCACTGCCAATCGCCAGCGGCTACAGGTCCGCCCGCAATGGTCCTACCAGGCTGGCGAACGGTCGCTCATCGAGTTCGGCGTGGATTACTTCAACGTCAACTATGACCAGACGGCAGCCACACTGAGCGATTATGATCAGCTCACCGGGAGCGCGGCGTATTCCTACAATTATTCTCGCACGAGCGCATTCCGGCTCAGCAGCTATTACCGCAAGAACCAATTCGACCTGTTGGACAGGGACCTGTCCGGCTACGGCGCAGCCCTGGGGTTCGGCCACTCCATTTCGGAACGGACTCGCCTCCAGATCAACGTCGGCATGGATAGCACCGACAACGGTGTGGGAAACAACCAAAACAGCACGATCGGCGATATATCGATCACTCACCGGCTGGAAACCAGCAGGGTTCTCGCCTCATACCGCCGTTCGGTCGTCGGAAGCGGCAATGGCGTGCTGACGCTGCGCGACTCGATCAACCTGAACTACACGCGGCAGGTGTCGCCGCGCTTCTCATTCGGCGGCGGCGTCTCCGCGTATCACTCCAACGTGCTCGGCGACAACACGACGAACCTGGACCAGGACTACTACCAGCTCCGTGCGCTGCTCAGCTGGAACTTCACGAGGACGCTGTCGATGGACCTGGACTACCGGTACACCAACATCGATCGGGCCGCACAACCCGACGCGGCAGACTCGAACCGCATCAATCTGATGTTCCGCTACCAGGGCCTGCAGGAATAGCCCGCGCCCTCACGCCAGCGGCAGTCGCAACCTGAATTCGGAGCCGGCCTTCGGCTCCGAGGTCACCTCCAGCTGGCCGCCGAGCGCCCTCGCGTACTCGCGCGCCTGGTAGACGCCGATCCCCATGCCCTGGCTGCCTTTCGTGCTGTCGAACGGCCGGAACAGCCGGTTGCGGATGAATTCTGCGCTCATGCCGCAGCCGGTGTCGCGGATGGCGACGTGCGCCATGCCGTTGGTGGCGGCGGCCCTCACCGTGACCTTGCCCTCCTCGGGCGTCGCTTCCTGCGCATTGCGCAGCAGGTGCTGGATCACCATCGTCAGGCGCTCGGCATCGCCCAGCACGTGGATGTCGCGGTCGCAACCTTCGAGACGCGGCGCCGGCGACCGCCCGGACGTGCGCTGGATGGCCTGCTCGACGACCCGGCACAGGTTGACCCGCTTCTTGACGGGCGTCGTCGAGGCGCTCGATAACTGCTCCATCAGGCGCCGCATGCGCTCGACCGAATGCGAGATCGTCTTGATGGCGTCGTCCACGAACTTCGGATTGTGACGAAAACGCTCGGCGTTCTCGACGACCAGCGACTGCTGGGCGATCAGGTTGTTCAGGTCGTGCATCAGGAACGCCGTCAGCCGGTTATAGGCGCCGAACTGCTTGGCCTCGGCGAGGCGCCGGTCGGCCTCGGCCTGGTCGATGTGGGGGGCGACCTGGCGCCCGACCGTCTTCAGCAGATCGTGGTCCTCGAAATTCAGTTTTACGAGCACCGGCGGCTTCAACAGCATGATGAACCCGAACAGGCGAGTGCCGAGGAACATCGGCACGATCAGCCACCACGGCTCGCGCTCCGGGAAGAACGACGCCGCGTCGAGCTTCGTGTAACGCCCCGGATGCTTGTCCAGCTCATTCAGGTCGATGATCCACTGCTGGTCCTGCAGGAAACGGATCAGGCTCGAGTCCTCGTCGACCGAGCCGAGATCGGACGCGTCGCATTTCCAGGACGCGATCGGCTCATAGCTCTCGCCGTCTTCGCGCTTGACCCACAGCGCCCCGCCCGGGCTGTTGACGATCGGGGCGACGGCCCGAATGGCCGTCGCGTGACCCTGCTCCTCGCCGGAAACCGACAGCGTGCCGATGAACCGCAGCCATTCGCGCCGGTAGTCGTACTTGTAGGTGAACAGGCG